>SVDR01000009.1 GCA_015057755.1 Lachnoclostridium sp. | reverse complement strand
AGAAAGACATTCACGTAGAAATCTGTTCCAAATGCCATTCATTCTATACAGGTCAGCAGAAGGCTGCTTCCGCTCGCGGACGTATCGAAATGTTCAACCGTAAGTATGGTGTGAAATAAGACAATTTATGTTTGATTAATGAGGTTGAGCTTTTGGTAACGAAAACTCAACCTTTTTTCGTAGCAATAACCCAATAAACGGAGGTAATACAATTGAAATATTCCGGCATCGGGGGACAGGCATTATTAGAAGGTATCATGATGAAAAACAAGGACAATTACGCGGTCGCGGTTCGCAAACCGGATGGAGAGATTGTCGTTGAGAAAGATACCTATGTGAGTCTGACAGAGAAGGTAAAATTCTTTTCTCTGCCATTTATTCGTGGAGTTTTCAATTTTGCAGACTCTATGATCCTGGGTATGAAAACGCTGACCTGGTCTGCGGAATTCTTCGAGGATGATGAGGAAGACGAGGAACCGGGCAAATTTGAAAAATGGCTGATCGATAAGTTTGGTGAGAAGCTGGAAGATGTGATCATGTCCGTCGTGATGGTTTTTTCTGTGGTGATGGCGATCGGAATCTTTATGATCTTGCCAATGTTGATCTCCAACGTATTTCGTATGTTTATTAAGTCCGACACGGTCATGGCTGTTTTGGAGGGCTGTATCCGTATCGGAATTTTCGTTACTTATATAAAACTGATATCCCGGATGGAGGATATTAAACGCACCTTTATGTACCACGGCTCTGAGCACAAGTGTATCAACTGTCTGGAGCACGGTCTGGAGCTGAACGTGGAGAACGTGATGAAGAGCTCCAAGGAACATAAGCGCTGCGGAACCAGTTTCCTTTTGATCGTTATGATGATCAGTATTCTGTTCTTCATGGTGGTCCGCGTGGATACGATCTGGCTGAAGATGTTAAGCCGTATTCTTCTGATCCCGGTCATCGCAGGTATTTCTTATGAAGTGCTTCGCCTGGCAGGACGCAGCAATTCGAAGATCATGGATATCATCAGCAAACCGGGTATGATGATGCAGGGACTGACGACTCTGGAGCCGGATGAGAAGATGGCGGAGGTCGCGATCGCGGCTGTGGAAGCAATCTTTGACTGGAGAGCTTATCTGGAGGAGAATTTCCCAGAGAAATATCCTGAGGGATATTTTGCAAAAGCGGAGGCTGAGGAATAATGGAGACTTGGGCTCAGATTCTGGCAGCAGGTCAGAAAGAACTGCAGAATGCAGGGATTGTAGAATACAATTTAGATGCATGGTATCTCTTTGAGCATGCGTTCGGGATCAGCCGGATGCAGTATTTTATGTGTTCGGTCCAGAAAGCCGAGCCCACAGAGGAGTCGCTCAGAGAGTACAAAGAGGGGATCGCGAGACGTGCAAAGCGCGAACCGCTGCAGCATATTCTGGGAACACAGGAATTTATGGGATTGGAATTTTTTGTGAATCGCCATACCCTGATTCCTAGACAGGATACAGAAACGCTGGTGGAACTCGTACTGGCGGAGCACAGAGAGAAGGATGTGAAACTTCTCGATATGTGTACCGGTTCCGGCTGCATCGCGGTCAGTCTGGCTGCACATGGCGGATATGCTCATGTGGAGGCGGCTGATATTTCCACAGAGGCACTGAAAGTTGCTGAGAAGAATGCTGAAAAGCTTCTACAGAAGCCGATCCGTTTCCGATACAGCGATCTGTTCGCGGCGTTTGATCCGAATGCAGATAAATTTGACATTATCGTATCCAATCCTCCGTACATCCCGAGTGATGTGATCGAGGAACTGGAGCCGGAGGTCCGTGACTTTGAACCGAGAAGCGCATTGGACGGAACGGCAGACGGACTGTTTTTCTATGAGAAGCTGGCAGAAGAATGCGGCAGTTTCTTAAATGAAAACGGTTCCGTATATTTTGAGATCGGACATGACCAGGGTGAAGCAGTGGAAAATCTGCTGAGAACTCATGGATTTAAAGATACAAAGACAATCAAAGATCTGGCAGGCAACGATCGTGTGGTCTGCGGCAGATGGCAGACTGTGTAAAGGATACAGCTGCGACCAAGCGTAACAGGAGGTTACCCATGTTTGACCGTTTAGAAGATATCGTAAAACATTATGAAGAAATTATGTTTGAACTGAGCAACCCGTCTGTTACTGACGATCAGAGAAAGTTCCGTGCTCTGATGAAAGAGCAGGCAGACCTGACTCCGTTAGTAGAGACATACAAAGAGTATGTTCAGGCAAAACAGACTGTGGAAGACAGCCTTTTCCTTCTGGAGGAAGAGACTGACGAAGAGATGAGAGAACTTGCAAAAGAGGAGCTTGCCGATGCTAAAAAAGCAATCGAAGATCTTGAAAATAAGATCAAGATCCTGCTTCTTCCGAAGGACCCGAACGATGACAAGAACGTTATCGTTGAGATCCGTGCAGGTGCAGGCGGTGATGAGGCTGCGTTATTTGCTGCTGAATTATACCGTATGTACGTGCATTATGCAGAGAGCCAGAGATGGAAATGCGAGCTGATCAACGTAAGTGAAAGTGGAATCGGCGGTATGAAGGAAGTTGAATTCATGATCACAGGTCAGGGCGCATATTCTAAATTAAAATATGAGTCCGGTGTTCATCGTGTACAGCGTGTTCCGGAGACAGAGTCCGGCGGCCGTATCCACACATCCACAGCTACCGTTGCGATCATGCCGGAGGCTGAAGAGTTTGATATCGTGATCGAAGACAAAGATATCCGTATCGACGTAATGCGTGCGTCCGGTAACGGTGGTCAGTGTGTCAACACAACTGACTCTGCGGTACGTTTAACTCATATGCCGACAGGTATCGTGATCTACAGCCAGACTGAAAAATCTCAGCTGCAGAACAAGGAAAAAGCATTCCGTTTACTGCGTTCCAAGTTATATGATCTGGAGCTGGAGCGCCGCCAGAACGAGGAAGCTGCGGAGCGTCGTTCACAGATCGGTACCGGTGACCGTTCCGAGAAGATCCGTACTTACAACTTCCCGCAGGGCCGTGTGACAGAGCACAGAATCAAACTGACTCTGTACAGACTGGAGCCGATCATGAACGGCGACATTCAGGAGATCATCGACAGTCTGATTGCAGCTGACCAGGCAGCAAAACTCGCAAAGATGAACGAAGACATGTAAAAGACATACGTCCTATACCGGTTGCAATGACCGGTGTAGGGCTTTTCTGCATGATGGAGGTATTAGAAATGAAACAAGAAAAGAATCAATCACTTATTCAAGTCGGATTTCATGTATTTCAGGGTGCATTGATCGGACTTGGAGCTGTGCTTCCGGGTATTTCCGGAGGTGTTCTGATGGTTGTGTTTGGCGTCTATAAAACAATCATGGAATTTTTTGCAGATCCGATCCGCAAATTCAAAACCCATTTTCCAAAGCTGTTTCCGTATGGTGTCGGTCTGGTGATCGGTTTCCTTGGAATTGCGAATCTGCTGTCCATTTTACTGGATAAATATCCGGACCCATCGGTTTGCGTGTTCATTGGTTTGATCACGGGCATGCTTCCTTCTCTGTTCCGTGAGGCAGGAAAAGAAGGCCGCAGCAGCGCTTCCTTCGTTTCCATGGGAATTGCAATGGTTGCGATTTTTGCATTGCTGATCAGCTTAAAAGTCCTTTCCGTGCAGATCGAGCCGAATCTCGTGTGGTACTTATTCTGCGGATTCTGCCTTGCACTGAGCGTGATCGCTCCGGGTATGAGCTTTTCCACGCTGTTAATGCCACTTGGTTTATACGAACCGTTTGTGGCAGGTATCGGTCATCTGGATATGTCTGTGTGCATTCCGGGCGGAATCGGAGCAGCTGCAACCGTGATCCTGTTCTCCAGAGCAGTTAACTCCCTGTTTGACCATCACTACTCCGTGGCATTCCATGCGATCATCGGTGTCGTGATCGCAGCAACGATCATGATCGTTCCGTTTGGAAGCTTTACCGTTTCCATGACAAGTGCGATTGTTAATGTGATCTGCATTGTGGCTGGTGTCGCAGCAGCGCTGGCGCTGGATAATTTCAATCAGAAGTTTGATGTGGAATAAAAAGATAATCCGCGAGGCTTATGTGACAGCCTTGCGGATTTTTTGCTACGTATTTGCATCAATGACCTTTTGAATGCGGTCTTTTACCATCGCAGCCAGTTCAACCGTTTTTAACGGCTTGTATTCCTCATACGGAATCGGCTCTAAGAAATGAAGCTGCACATCCATCGGCTCGGTACCGTCTTTATCGAGGACATGGAAACTGTCGATAAAGACAAACGGAACGATCGGACATTTGGCTTTCTGGGCGCTTTTAAAACTGCCGGCGTGGAACTCGCCCATAACATTACCGTTTTTACTTCTGGTTCCTTCCGGGAAAATAATGAAGTTTCTCTTTTTCTCGGCAACGTCTTTGGCAGTATTCATGATCACTTCCATGGATTGACGGACATCTTCACGGTCCATAGCATAGGATCCGGTACATGCGACAATCTGTTTTACAAACGGAATATCTTTTAGTTCCTTTTTGAATACAGCCGCTACCGGTCTGTCGATGGCTGCAAGCATGGCAACTGCATCAAACATACCCTGATGGTTTCCATAGAGCATGAAACCGTCCTCTTTCGGAAATTTCTCAGTACCGGTTACTTTTAAATTAATATTTCCGGATTTAACTGCAAGTTTCATAATGTACCGGATGTGATCAGCCATTTCCTCACGAGTATAATTATCCGGATTCTTTGCATATTTGCAGAGCTTGAACCACGCGCCTGGGATTCTGGGAATGTTCTTTAAACACATGTATACAATTCTGTTCATAAATATTTCCTCTACTAAATCGTGTATTGTTTCAATATCGTGGAATTTGTCACGTTTGATATATAGTTTAACATACCATGTTTTTCAGTTCAAGTTTATTTGCATAACTGATACTCTTATGTTACAATCGTTATTGTCTGGGGAAGCAGGTGCAAGGCCTGCGCGAGCCCGTCGCCGTGAGGTGCGTGAGCAGAAATGCGCAAAAGGATTGTTCTGACCCGGAGCCACATCCGGGGACACGTCATTGGAGAAATCTGAGAAGGCGGAGCAAGAAGTACCGAGTCGGAATATCCGGACAAAAATCATGGAGCCAATACCGCGAGTGCCGGTTGACTGCGTGGGAATACTCTGCGATTCCGCTGAAAAGGTATCCGTGGAGGCATAATGAAATAAGGAGACAAAGAAGATGAAGATGAAACGTATGAAAAAAGCGTTATCATGCATCCTTTGTATGGTGCTGATTGTGGCTATGGCACTTATTACAACCGGTTGCAGCGGTAATGCAGGCAATTCTGGCGCAGCATCGACGACAGCCGCGACAACTGTGGCGGATCAGAAAGAGACACCGGTTTCGGAGGCGGCGGTAACAGAAGTCACGGTTCTTGGCGAGGGAAGCAGGCAGTTCAACTTTGGAGTTGTGGATCTTTCGGGCAATGAAACCTGGTTTGAGATTCATACAGACGAAGAAACGGTTGGTGCAGCACTTTTGGCTGTGGAACTGATCGAAGGCGAAGATGGACCGTACGGACTCTATGTAAAAGCGGTAAATGGCATTGTGGCTTACTATGACAAGGATAAGGTGTACTGGGCATTTTATGTGAATGATGATTACGGAATGACTGGTGTCGATCAGACTGCGATTGAAGAGGGAGTGATCTATTCCTTCCGGATGGCGAAGTAGTTTATGAAACTGACAGTGAAAGAAACTGCAGTCTTTGCGATGCTTGGGGCAGTCATGTATGCTTCGAAGATCATTATGGATATGGCTCCGAATATTCATTTGATCGGTGTTTTTATCATTGCGATAACCGTAGTTTATAGAAAAAAAGCATTATATCCAATCTATATTTTTGTTATACTGACCGGTCTTTTAAATGGTTTTTCAGCCTGGTGGGTTCCGTATACTTATATTTGGACAGTTCTTTGGGCGGTGGTGATGATTCTGCCGAGGAAACTGCCCCCCAAATATCAGGCGATTATATACATGATCGTGTGTGCAATGCACGGTTTTTGTTACGGATTGCTGTATGCCCCTGCGCAGGCGATCATGTTTGGATTGAATTTTAAAGGAATGATATCCTGGATCATCACAGGACTTCCATTTGATCTGATTCACGGAGTCAGTAACTTTTTCTGTGGGATTCTGATCATGCCGATCGTTAAAACATTAAGGCTGGCGGAACGGAGTACGGAAGTGAATTAATTGGGGTCTGTCGCAAGGCAGATCCCTTTACTATTGGAAAGAGGTTTTTATGGATTTTTACAAACGTATCGGAATCGTATGCAATCATATCCCACAGGGGAAAGTCGCAACTTATGGTCAGATTGCATTATTATGCGGAAAACCAAAGAACTCCAGGCAGGTTGGCTATGCATTGAAAATGAATCTTGCAGGGGAGGTTCCGGCTTATCGTGTCGTAAATTCGAAAGGAGTACTCAGCGGTGCCTTCCATTTCGAAATGCCGGATCTGCAGAAAATTCTGCTGACTGAAGATGGAATTGAAGTTATCTGGACCCCTGATGGTTGGAAAACAGATTTGAAAAAATATCAGTGGAAGAATACGATGGAAGAGGCAGAGAAACTGCAGTATTTGTTTAAAGAAAATTAAGGAAAGTGCAAGGATAAAATCATTTGTTCCTTACTTATGCCCTTTAAAAAGAGAAATATTTGTGTTATAATGTCTACAAAATAGGAGTGATGCGCCCAAATGGCGGGCGCGACGATATTTAAGAGAAGAAAAGGAGAGCATATGAAAGGTATTATTCTTGCAGGCGGCAGCGGCACACGTCTCTACCCGTTAACAAAGGTAACTTCCAAACAGCTTTTACCGATTTACGATAAACCAATGATCTACTATCCGCTTTCTGTTTTGATGAATGCGGGTATCCGTGAGATCCTGATCATTTCCACACCGAACGATACACCGCGTTTCCAGGATCTTCTGGGTGACGGTCATCAGTTCGGTATTGAACTGTCTTACGCAGTTCAGCCGAGCCCGGACGGACTGGCTCAGGCATTCATCATCGGTGAGGAGTTCATCGGCGATGACCTTGTGGCAAGGGGTCTGGGCGACAACATTTTCCATGGACAGGGCTTAAAGAAGCGTCTCCGCGCAGCAGCGGCGAAAGAAACGGGCGCAACAGTATTTGGCTATTATGTAGACGATCCGGAGCGTTTCGGTATCGTAGAGTTTGATGCAGAAGGCAAGGCGATCTCCATCGAGGAGAAACCGGCGAAGCCGAAATCCAACTACTGTGTAACAGGTCTTTATTTCTACGACAACCGCGTAGTAGAGTATGCGAAGAACCTGAAACCGTCCGCACGCGGCGAGCTGGAGATCACAGACCTGAACCGTATCTATCTGGAGCAGGGAGAGCTGGATGTAACTCTGCTTGGCCAGGGCTTTACATGGCTTGACACAGGCACACACGAGTCTTTAGTAGAAGCATCCAACTTTGTAAAGACTATCGAGACACACCAGCACAGAAAGATCGCATGTCTGGAAGAGATCGCGTATCTGAATGGCTGGATCTCCAAGGAAGAGATCATGGAAGCATACGAGATCTACAAGAAGAATCAGTACGGTCAGTACCTGAAGGACGTTGTAGACGGCAAGTATGTGGACAAACTTCCGGCTTACGCGGATAAATAAGAAAATCTTCCGGCAGGAGAATGAATATAGAATATAAGGAGAACATGATACCATGAAAATCATCGTAACAGGCGGAGCCGGCTTTATTGGCGGCAACTTCGTTCATCATATGGTAAACAAATATCCGGATTATGAGATCATCAATCTGGATCTTCTGACATACGCAGGCAACCTTGAGACATTAAAGTCTGTGGAGGACAAGCCGAACTACAAGTTTGTAAAGGGCGACATCGCAGACCGCAAGTTCATTTTCGAACTTTTTGAGACAGAGAAACCGGATATGGTCGTAAACTTCGCGGCTGAGAGCCACGTAGACCGTTCCGTCGTAGACCCAGAGAGTTTTGTGCGTACAAACGTTATGGGTACAACAACTCTTCTCGATGCATGTAAGACATACGGCATCAAGCGCTACCACCAGGTATCCACAGATGAAGTATACGGCGATCTTCCGTTAGACCGCCCGGACCTCTTCTTTACAGAGGAGACTCCGCTCCATACTTCCAGCCCGTATTCTTCTTCCAAGGCAGCAGCAGATCTGTTCGTAATGGCTTATCACAGAACTTACGGACTTCCGGTGACAATTTCCCGCTGCTCCAACAACTACGGTCCGTACCATTTCCCGGAGAAGCTGATCCCGCTTATGATCAGCCGTGCTCTGGCTGACGAGTCCCTTCCGGTATACGGAACAGGTGAGAACGTACGTGACTGGCTCCATGTATCCGACCACTGCCAGGCGATCGACCTGATTATTCACAACGGTCGTGTGGGTGAGGTTTACAACATCGGCGGACACAACGAGCGTACAAACCTGGAAGTAGTTAAGACGATCTTAAAGGCTCTTGACAAACCGGAGAGCCTGATCAAATATGTCACAGACCGTCCGGGTCATGACCAGAGATATGCGATCGACCCGACAAAGATCGAGACAGAGCTTGGCTGGAAACCGCAGTACAACTTCGACACAGGCATTCAGCAGACGATCCAGTGGTACCTGGACAACCAGGACTGGTGGAAGAGAATCCTGAGCGGAGAATACAGCAATTATTTCGACAATATGTATGGCGAGAGACTGGGAGACAAATAAATGAGAATTTTAGTAACAGGTGTTAAAGGCCAGTTAGGATATGATGTAGTAAATGAGATGAAGAAGAGAGGCCTTGAGCCGGTCGGCGTGGATGTGGAGGAGATGGACATCACAGACAAAGCTGCCTGCGAAAAGGTTATTACAGAGTCTGATGTAGATGCAGTGATTCACTGTGCGGCTTACACAGCCGTAGACGCTGCAGAGGACAATGTGGAAGTCTGCATGAAAGTCAATGCAGAAGGAACCAGAAATATTGCGGAAGTCTGCAAGAAGCTGGACATCAAGATGATGTACATCTCTACAGACTATGTATTTGACGGTGAAGGCACACGTCCGTGGGAGCCGGATGACGAGAGACATCCGTTAAATGTGTATGGTCAGAGTAAGTACGAAGGCGAGCTGGCAGTGGAAGAATTGGTTGAGAAATTCTTTACCGTTCGTATCGCATGGGTATTTGGTGTAAACGGCAAGAACTTCATTAAGACGATGCTCCGCATCGGTAAGGAACGCGGTGCAGCATCCGTTGTATGTGACCAGATCGGTTCCCCGACTTACACATATGACCTTGCAAGACTTCTGGTGGATATGATCCAGACAGATAAGTACGGCAGATATCATGCAACAAACGAGGGCCTTTGCTCCTGGTACGAGTTTGCATGTGAGATCTTCCGTGCAGCAGGCATGGATGAGGTGAAGGTAACTCCGGTGACTTCTGCGGAATATCCGGCATCCAAGGCAAAACGTCCGATGAACAGCCGTATCAGCAAGGAGAAGCTGTCTGACAACGGTTTTGAGAGACTTCCGGACTGGAAAGATGCGGTTGCCCGCTATCTGAAGGAAATTACATGGTAATTCCTGCATATAAATAGAAGAATGAAAATCCGGCTTTCGGCAGTGCAAATGTCGGCACCGGATTTTCCTTATATCCGAAAGGAGACCGAAGAATGGGAAAATATTTTGGTACAGACGGCTTTCGCGGGGAAGCCAATGTAAATCTGACGGTGGAGCATGCGTTCAAAGTGGGACGTTTCCTCGGATGGTATTATGGAAGAAATCCAAAAGGTGAGAAATGCCGCGTTGTCATTGGTAAAGATACAAGACGTTCCAGTTATATGTTTGAATATTCTCTGGTTGCGGGTCTGACTGCTTCCGGCGCAGACGTATATCTGCTTCATGTAACTCCGACTCCAAGCGTGTCTCATGTGATCCGTACAGAAGATTTCGACTGCGGTATCATGATCTCTGCCAGCCACAATCCGTATTATGACAATGGAATCAAGGTCATGAACGGAAACGGTGAGAAGCTGGAAGAAAGTGTGATCGCAGAAATTGAAGCATATCTGGACGGAGAAATGGAAGAACTTCCGCTGGCAAAGCGGGAGCAGATCGGTAAAACACAGGATTTTGCGGCAGGAAGAAACCGTTATATCGGTTATCTGATCTCCATTGCAACCAGATCGTTTAAAGGAAAAAAAGTTGGTCTTGACTGTGCCAACGGCAGCGCGTCTACGATTGCCAAGAGTGTATTCGATGCTCTGGGTGCGGAAACCCATGTGATTAACAGTGAACCGAACGGACTGAACATCAACAAGGATTGTGGTTCTACGCACATTGAATATTTGCAGGCGTATGTAAAGGAACATGGTTTGGATGTAGGATTTGCTTACGACGGTGACGCGGACCGCTGTCTGGCTGTAGATGAAAACGGAAATGTGGTGGACGGAGATCTGATCCTCTACATTTGCGGTAAATATATGAAGGAGCAGGGTGTGCTCCGCAATAATAAGATCGTTACAACGGTGATGTCTAATCTGGGACTTTATAAAGCGCTGGATAAACTTGGAATCGAGTATGATAAGACTGCGGTTGGAGATAAATACGTTTACGAAAATATGGTCCAGACAGGAAATGTTCTCGGCGGCGAGCAGTCCGGACATATCATTTTCAGCAAGTATGCGACCACAGGTGACGGTATCCTGACTTCCCTGAAGATTATGGAAGTAATGCTGGAGAAAAAGCAGAGCCTTGGAAAGCTTGCTTCCGAAGTGACTATTTTACCGCAGCTTTTGAAAAATGTGCGTGTCAATGATAAGGCAGCAGCGCTCGGTGATCCGGATGTGCAGCAGGCGGCGGCAGAAGTAGATGCGGCTCTAGGAAATGACGGACGTCTATTGCTTCGTCAGAGCGGTACAGAGCCGTTGATCCGTGTCATGGTGGAAGCGGAAACACAGGAACTTTGTGAGAAGTATGTGGATCAGGTGATCGATATGCTGAAGGCAAAGGGACATGTGGTGGTAAATTAGATGTAAATATGAGGGGATCGGTGGATGACACCGGTCCCTGATTTGTTATATTTCATATGAATAAATGTTATGATATACTTTCTTGCTATTCCCTGAGACTGGTGGTATAATGATACAACATAATGCTGGTTTAAAGCGATGAATCGGAGGATAATCGTTATGATGAACTATAAGAGATATCAGAGAGTTCCGGTAATCAATTACCCGGAGCGTGAATGGCCAAATAAAGAAATCGAAAAAGCCCCGATCTGGTGCAGTGTGGATCTGCGAGACGGCAACCAGGCACTGGTGGAGCCGATGGTGGTGGAAGAGAAGGTTGAGATGTTCAATCTTTTGGTGAAAATGGGCTTTAAGGAAATCGAGATCGGTTTCCCGGCAGCGTCTCAGATTGAGTTTGATTTCCTGAGACAGCTGGTTGAGCGTGATCTGATTCCGGATGATGTTGTGGTTCAGGTATTAACCCAGTGTCGAGAGCATTTGATCGAGAGAACCTTTGAGGCGATTCAGGGTATTAAGAAAGCGGTTGTACATATTTATAACTCCACATCCACTCTGCAGCGTGATGTTGTGTTCCATATGGACCGTGAGGAGATTAAGCAGATTGCCATTGACGGTGTTGCGATGGTAAAGAAATATATGGCGGATTATGACGGAGAAGTGATTTTAGAGTATTCTCCGGAGAGTTTTACCGGTACAGAGCTGGATTTTGCGCTGGATATCTGTAATGTGGTGCAGAGAGCCTGGGGACCGACTCCGGAAAAGAAGATGATCTTCAACCTTCCGTCTACGGTTGAGATGACAACTCCGAACGTTTACGCAGACCAGATCGAATGGATGAGCAAACATTTGGAGAATCGTGAGAGCATTATCCTCAGTGTGCATCCGCACAATGACCGAGGTACAGGTGTTGCGGCTGCGGAGCTGGCAATTCTGGCAGGCGCAGACCGAATTGAAGGTACGTTATTTGGTAACGGTGAGAGAACCGGTAACGTGGATATTTTAACGATCGCGTACAATATGTTCTCCCAGGGTATTGATCCGGAGCTTGAGATTGGCGATATTAAAGAGATCGCGGAAGTTTATGAGCGTACCACAAAGATGCACATCGATCCGCGTCATCCGTATGCAGGAAAGCTTGTATTTACAGCATTTTCCGGTTCCCATCAGGATGCGATCAACAAAGGTATGCATGCCCTTCTGGAGCGTCAGAGCAAGATCTGGCAGGTTCCGTATCTTCCGATCGATCCGTCCGATATCGGACGCGAGTACGAGCCGGTGGTTCGTATCAACAGCCAGTCCGGAAAGGGCGGCGTAGCCTTTGTTATGGAGACATTCTTCGGTTTCCGCCTTCCGCGAGGCATGCACAAGGAGTTTGCAGATATTATTCAAAAAATTGCCGAAGACCAGGGCGAAGTTGCTCCGGAGCAGATCATGGAAGTATTCCGCGAGGAATATCTGGACAGAAAAGAACCGTATCACTTCAGAAAGTGCAAGATCACAGACTTCGAATCCAGAGGTGATTTTACGACGGTTGCAGTGGTTACCTATACCGATCATGGTGTAGAGAAGCAGTTTGAAGGCGTTGGTAATGGTCCGATCGATGCAGTTCAGCGTGGCCTTGAAGAAGAACTGGGAATCAATATCAGAGTTCTTGATTACAATGAACATGCTCTTGCATCTGGTTCTGGTGCGCAGGCAGCGTCCTACATCCATGTGATGGACCAGGATTCCAACCGTGTGACATACGGTGTTGGTGTAAGTTCCAACATCACGAGAGCGTCTCTTCGCGGCGTGTTCAGTGCGGTAAACCGTTTATTCAGCGAATAAGTAAGTTTTTAGGCGGCAGTTCGTATGCAGATGCGAATTGCCGCTTTTTTGCCTGAAATTCTGCTGAAAAAGTAAGAGAAAAGTGAGGAAAATTTTGAGATATTATGGTATATTTTTAATAAAGAAGAAAAAAGAATGAAAATTCGAGTTTTGTTTCGATAAAAGGAGGAAAACTATGAAAAAAGGTACATTATATACAGTAGGACTGGCAGCGGCGATGACAGCAGGACTGACGGTGACAGCATTTGCAGGCTGGTCTCATGATGGCGTGAACTGGTATTATTATCACGACAGAACCGGCAATATGATCACAGACGAGTGGATGAAATCCGGAGATTACTATTATTATCTCGGTTATGACGGAAAGATGGTAACCAACAGCCTGATAGATGATCTTTACTATGTAGATGCCAATGGTGCAAGAGTAACCAATTCCTGGCAGTATTTGTATGGTGAAGATGAATGGGACGAGGATGAAGCCGGATGGAGATATTTTACTACAAACGGAAAGATGTATCAGGATGGTATGAGGGAGATTGACGGAGAATGGTATCATTTTGATGACAGTATTATGAGTACTGGTTGGGTGGAAATCGACGATTATACTTACTATTTCCGTGAGTCCGGCGCGAGAGCAGATGGATGGCGCTGGCTTGCTGACCCGGATGAGGACAACTGGGGTGAGTACTGGTATTATTTTGGAAATAACGGCAAGATGGTTGCGGGCGACGACAAGGTCATTGATGAAAAAACGTACATCTTCGATGAAGACGGCCGTATGCTGACTGGCTGGGTAAATCCGGAGGATTATACTTCCACAGGCAACTGGGATCTTTCCAATGAAGATACGGCAGATCTGTTATTCTTTGATGATAACGGAGCGGCAGCAGAGGGCTGGCATTTTATGTCTGCACCGGACGGTTCCGATGATTACTGGTTCTACTTTAAAGCAGGACGTGCGTACTCTCCGGAGTATAAGACAACCGTAGTCGGTGAGTACGGTATGGCAAAGATCGATAGTGAAACCTATTGTTTCGATGAGGAAGGTCATCTGGTAACCGGCCTTATTCAGGTAAATGACGGACGCTATTTCTTCTTTGATGAAGATGATGGAACCATGCTTACAGGACGTGCGTCCATTTCAAATGATGAATTTGATGAGCAGGAGTTTTATTTTGCTACAAGCGGTACAACCGGAAAACGCGGAGCCGGTCTGACTGGCGTGAAAGACAGTCGTGT
The DNA here is from genome assembly GCA_015057755.1 of Lachnoclostridium sp. The sequence continues at coordinate 34,901 of SVDR01000009.1, read as the reverse complement.
TTATGACAATGGTCTGCTGCTCTGTGCGGAGGACGGCATGAAATATCAGATCGTTGAAATCTGGGATGACGGGGAGAAAGAACGTTACCTTGTAAGCGAGAGCGGTAAGATTAAAACCAGCGGAACTGTGAAAGACGGCAACGGTGTCAAATATAAAGTCACGAAGTCCGATGGTAAATACCAGATCGAAATCGTGAATGATTAACAGGATATAGGATAAGAATGGAAGAGGCTCCGGGAGGAGCCTCTTTTGCGAACAAATGTTTGCATTGCGGGGCGAAATATGCTATACTGGGTATACTCGAAAGGAGAAGATAAATGCCGAAGCAGTATATTAAGATTCGAGGTGCCAATGAGCACAATTTAAAGAATATTTCGGTGGATGTACCGAGAAATGAGCTGGTGGTCCTGACTGGACTTTCCGGTTCCGGTAAATCCTCTCTTGCATTTGATACAATTTATGCGGAAGGACAGAGACGCTATATGGAGTCCCTGTCTTCTTACGCGCGCCAGTTCCTCGGTCAGATGGAGAAGCCGGATGTGGAGAGCATCGAAGGACTGTCTCCTGCCATTTCCATTGACCAGAAGTCGACGAACCGCAATCCGCGTTCGACGGTTGGAACTGTGACGGAAATCTATGATTATATGCGACTGCTGTATGCAAGGATCGGTATTCCGCACTGCCCTAAGTGTGGAAGAGAGATACGGAAACAGACGGTAGACCAGATGGTGGATCAGATTATGGAACTTCCGGAGCGTACGAGGATCCAGCTTCTCGCGCCGATCGTCCGTGGACGTAAGGGCCGCCATGAGAAGGTGCTGGAGCAGGCGAAGCGAAGCGGCTATGTACGTGTGCGTATAGATGGAAATCTCCATGAGCTGAGCGAGACGATCGAGTTAGATAAAAATATAAAGCACAACATTGAGATTGTTGTGGACCGACTGGTGGTAAAAGAAGGTATCGAGAAGCGTCTGACGGATTCTATTGAAACCGTTATGAAGCTGGCGGATGGTCTGATGGTGCTGGATGTTGTGGGTGGAGATCCGGTCAATTTCAGCCAGAGTTTTTCTTGCCCGGACTGCGGTATCAGCATTGAGGAAGTGGAGCCGAGAAGTTTTTCCTTTAATAACCCGTTTGGAGCCTGCCCGGAGTGTTTTGGTCTGGGCTATAAGATGGAGTTTGACGAGGATCTGATGATTCCGGACAAATCTCTGAGTATCAATGATGGTGCGATCGTGGTTCTGGGCTGGCAGTCCTGTGCAAAAGAGGGCAGTTTTTCGAGAGCAATCCTGGATGCACTTGCGAAGGAGTACAACTTTGATCTGGATACTCCGTTTGAGAAATATCCGAAGGAGATCCAGGATGTTTTGATCCACGGAACCGGAGGCAAATCCGTAAAGGTACACTATACCGGTCAGCGCGGAACCGGCGTTTATGATGTGGCGTTTGAAGGGCTGATCGAGAATGTGAACCGCCGTTACCGTGAGACATTTTCTCAGGCAAGCAAAGCAGAGTATGAGAGCTTCATGCGGATCACGCCGTGTGTGGCTTGTCACGGACAGCGACTGAAAGCGGGATCTCTGGCAGTTACTGTTGGAGGTCTGAACATTTACGAGGCGACCAATATGTCGATCGTGAAGTTCCGTGAGTTTATTGACGATCTGGAATTATCCCCGATGCAGCAGATGATCGGTGAGCAGATTTTAAAGGAAATCCGCGCAAGGATCAGTTTCCTGATCAACGTTGGTTTGGATTATTTATCCCTGTCGCGTGCGACGGGAACATTGTCCGGCGGTGAAGCGCAGCGAATCCGTCTCGCGACTCAGATCGGTTCCGGCCTGGTTGGCGTGGCGTATATTCTGGATGAGCCGAGTATCGGTCTGCACCAGAGGGACAATGATAAATTATTGAAGACTCTGACACATCTGCGTGATCTTGGCAACAGTGTGATCGTGGTGGAGCATGACGAGGATACGATGCGCGCGGCAGACTGTATCGTGGATATCGGTCCAGGAGCCGGTTCTCACGGCGGAGAAGTGGTTGCGATCGGTACGGCAGAGGAGATCATGCAGTGCGAGAACTCCATCACAGGAGATTATCTCAGTGGAAGAAGAAAAATCCCGGTGCCGAAGGAACGTCGGATCCCGAGCGGATGGCTGACGGTACGCGGCGCACGTGAAAATAACCTGAAGAACATCGATGTGGAGATTCCGCTTGGCGTAATGACTTGTGTGACAGGTGTATCCGGCTCCGGTAAGAGTTCGCTGATCAATGAGATTGTATACAAGTCTCTGGCAAAGAAACTGAACCGTGCCAGAACGATCGCGGGTAAGCACGACTCGATCGAGGGCGTGGATCAGTTGGACAAGATCATCGCGATCGACCAGTCTCCGATCGGAAGAACTCCGCGTTCCAACCCGGCGACGTATACCGGCGTGTTTGATCTGATCCGAGATCTGTTCGCTTCTACAACCGACGCAAAAGCGAAGGGGTATAATAAAGGACGATTCAGCTTTAATGTAAAAGGCGGACGCTGTGAAGCCTGCAGCGGTGACGGTATTATTAAGATTGAGATGCATTTCCTTCCGGATGTATATGTTCCGTGTGAGGTTTGCGGCGGAAAACGCTACAACCGTGAGACTCTGGATGTCAAATATAAAGGAAAGAACATTTTTGATGTGCTGGATATGACGGTGGAGGAGGCATTGAAGTTTTTTGAGAATGTTCCTTCTATTGCGAGAAAGATTGAAACGCTGAATGATGTTGGTCTTTCTTATATTAAACTGGGTCAGCCGTCGACACAGCTTTCCGGCGGTGAAGCGCAGCGAATCAAGCTGGCGACCGAGCTTTCCAGACGCGGAACCGGAAAGACGATTTATATTTTAGATGAGCCGACGACCGGTCTGCATTTTGCAGATGTTCACAAACTGGTGGAGATTTTACGCAGACTGTCTGACGGCGGAAACACGGTTGTGGTCATCGAGCATAACCTGGATGTGATCAAAACGGCCGATTATCTGATCGATATGGGACCGGAAGGCGGAGATCGCGGCGGTACTGTTATTGCGAAAGGAACGCCTGAGGAAGTGGCGGAAAATTCTGCTTCATATACCGGTTATTATGTTAAGAAATATTTGGAAAAGGAATAGTCTTGTGCTATACTAATTGTATAAGTAATTTTTGAGCAGGGGGGCTTATCTATGTTATTAATTAGAAATGCTGAAGTTTATGCACCGGAATACATTGGAAAGAAAGATATTCTGGTAGCTGGCGGTAAAATCGAGAGAATGGCAGATACATTACCGGATTTTGACGGCGCAGAAGAGATCGATGCTGCAGGTAAGATCGTGACACCGGGTATTATCGACCGTCATGTTCACATCACAGGCGGCGGCGGAGAAGGCAGCTTTAAGACACAGGCTCCGCGCGTAGAGCTTTCCAACCTGGTTGAGGGTGGTGTAACAACAGTTGTTGGTGTTCTTGGTACAGACGGTATCAGCAGAAGCGTTGAGAATCTTCTCGCAAAAGCAAAAGCATTAAAAGAGGAAGGTCTTTCCGTATATGTTTGCTGTGGTGCTTACGGTTATCCGAGCCCGACACTGACAGGTGATGTGAGCAAAGATATTATGTTCGTAGACGAGATCATCGGTCTCAAACTGGCAGTTTCTGACCACCGCGCTCCGAACATCAACGTAGACGAACTGATCCGCGTGGGAAGCGATGTTCGTACAGCTGGTATGTTAAGTGGTAAGCCGGGTATCGTTTGTCTCCACATGGGTGATGACAAGAAGGGCCTTGAGCCGATCTTCAAAGCATTGGAAGAGACATCGATTCCGATCAAGACTTTCCAGCCGACACACTGCGGACGTAACCAGAAACTGATGAGAGACGCGTTCAAGTATGCAAAAATGGGCGGTACTTTTGACGTTACATGCAGCCAGTCCGAGAAGAAGTTCATTGAGGTTGCAGGTGTATTAAAGGCAGCTAAAGAAGACGGTGTTCCGATGGACAAGGTAACGATCAGCTCTGACGGTTTCGGCAGCTTCTCCAATTACGACGAGGCTGGCAGACTGGTAAGCATCGGTGTTGCTGAGGTAAATACGATGTATCGTCAGATGGTATACCAGGTAAAACACGAAGGTATGACACTGGAAGAAGCACTGTGCTTCGTGACAAAGAACGTTGCAAAAGCGCTTGAGCTTTACCCGCAGAAGGGCTGCGTAGCTGAGGGCAGTGATGCAGATATCATGATTCTCAACAATGATCTTACAATGGACGGCGTGATTGCCAAGGGTGTTGAGATGATGAAAGATGGTGTAGTGATCAAGAAAGGTACTTACGAGAAGTAATTTTACGAAAAATCTTGTCAACTTCAAATCTATCCTATATAATATTAAATTAGGAAAAGTGTAATATGGAGCTGTCTGGTCAGGCAGTTCCATATTTGTATTACTTTTATGATTCAGTAGACGAAATGATAATTTACAGGAGGAATCCCGATGAATCAGGAGAAGATTATCGTTATTGACTTTGGCGGACAGTACAACCAGCTGGTAGCTCGTCGTGTACGTGAGGCCAACGTATACTGTGAGATTTATTCTTATCGCACAGATATCGAAAAGATTAAAGAAATGAACCCGAAGGGTATCATCCTTACAGGCGGTCCGAATAGCTGCTATGAGGAAGGTGCTCCGACATGCAGCAAAGAACTGTTCGAACTTGGTGTTCCGGTACTCGGTCTTTGCTATGGCGCTCAGCTTATGAACCATGTTCTGGGTGGACATGTATGCAAGGCTCCGGTACGTGAGTACGGCAAGATTGAAGTAACAGTGGACAAGACAAGCAAACTGTTCGGCGATGTATCTGAGAAGACAATCTGCTGGATGAGCCACAACGACTATATTGAGAAACAGGCTCCGGGCTTTAAGATCACAGGTTACACAGCTGACTGTCCGGTAGCAGTTGCTGAGTGCGAAGAAAAGCAGTTATACGCAATTCAGTTCCATCCGGAAGTACTCCACACTCAGGAAGGCAGCAAGATGCTCAGAAACTTCATCTACAATGTATGTGGATGTGCAGGCACATGGAAGATGGATACATTCGTTGAGAACAGCATCAAAGCAATCCGCGAAAAAGTTGGAAACGGTAAAGTTCTCTGTGCATTATCCGGCGGTGTTGACTCCTCCGTTGCAGCAGTTATGCTCGCAAAGGCAGTTGGCGATCAGTTAACTTGCGTATTCGTTGACCACGGTCTTCTTCGTAAGAACGAAGGTGATGAGGTTGAGGAAGTATTTGGACCGAACGGCAACTACAACTTAAACTTCATCCGTGTAAATGCTCAGCAGCGTTTCTATGACAAATTAAAAGGCGTAGAGGAGCCGGAGCGTAAGAGAAAGATCATCGGTGAAGAGTTTATCCGTGTATTTGAGGAAGAAGCTAAGAAGATCGGCGCTGTTGACTTCCTTGTACAGGGTACCATCTATCCGGACGTTGTAGAGAGTGGTCTCGGTGGTGAATCCGTTGTAATCAAATCTCACCACAACGTAGGTGGTCTTCCGGACTATGTTGATTTCAAAGAGATTATCGAGCCGCTTCGCGATCTGTTCAAGGACGAGGTTCGTAAAGCTGGTTTAGAGATGGGAATTCCGGAGAAACTGGTATTCCGTCAGCCGTTCCCGGGTCCGGGTCTTGGCATTCGTATCATCGGTGAAGTAACACCGGAGAAAGTACAGATCGTTCAGGATGCTGACTATATCTACCGTGAAGAGATCGCAAGAGCAGGCCTCGACAGAGGCATCGGTCAGTATTTCGCAGCACTGACAAATATGCGTTCCGTAGGTGTAATGGGCGATGAGAGAACTTATGATTATGCAATTGCACTCCGTGCAGTTAACACAATTGATTTCATGACAGCTGAGTTTGCAGAGATTCCGTGGGAAGTACTTGGAAAAGTATCCAGCAGAATCGTAAACGAGGTTAAGCATGTAAACCGTGTACTCTATGACTGCACAGGTAAACCGCCGGCAACAATTGAGTTCGAATAAAACTAATCCCGAGATCCTGGAAATTCCAAGGTTCTCGGGATTTTTGTCATTAATTGATATGAAATCTTCGTTTCAACTCCATTCGCGCCCTTCGGTCACCGATGATCATGGTTCCGAGGAAGAGAGAAAGAGAGGCGGCCATCGGAAGGAAGGCCAGATATTCGTTTCGTTCCAGGCCTGCGATGTAAAGACCAATGGGAACCAGGCTGGTAAGCACCATGGCAATCTGCCACATGATGTAGCTCTGCCAGTTTCGTCGGTTGTAGATCATCAGTCCGAGGATGGTGGCGTCCATGACGAGGATTCCGGCCGGGAAGACGTAGTCTACGGACCAGCCGCGGTATCCGGTCGCCAGGTCAATGGCGATGGCGGACAGGACAGCGATCAGGGACAGGAGAATGACCTTGCTTTTGTATCCGGTTTTTCCAAGGATCGCGTAGTGGAGCACCACATAAAAATACAAAAGTGCAAGACCTGAGATCACGCTCCACCAGATTTCTGATTCGTCGAACCAGTTTAGGATAAAGAGCCCGGTTTGCAGCAGGATTGCACAAAACAGGTAAATCCGGCTGAAAAAGGTCAGCTTTTTCTGATTTAAAAGCACATCCGGGTACATATTTTCCAATGCCTCATTCTGTTCCAGGATGGAGTGGCAGAGTGGGCAGCGGTCTGTTTCATCTAATATCTCGATATTACAATTCTTACATTTAGCCATAGTTCACCCCGTTACTTTCTACTTCAACATGGAGTCCGTCCTGAGCCAGACGGCGGAAGAATCCGCGCTGGACGGAAGGATCGACCAGATCATAACTGAAGCTAAATACCAGAGTACCATTGTAGGTGCAGACCGTTCCTTTGATGTGCTGGCCTTTGGATAATGCCAGGAATGCATGGAACTGCTCAATGTATTGTTTGTATGGTTCGTCGATCTGAATCACGCCTACGTTGGTAATGGTTGTAGTTTGAGCCAGAGCCGACTGGGAATAAACGTGGCGCATGGCCAGATTTTTCAGCGGCAGCGGAACGATCTTTAAGTACCAGCGTTTCTGATTGGAAACGTTGTAGGAGAAAATCTCTTCTAAATGTTCGCTGTTCATCTGGCTGCGAAGGCTTTCGCGCACGATCTGTGCCAAGTCCTCAAAGGTGTAGGATTCCTTTGTCGGATGGAACTCTGCGGAGGTCATAACAAAGAAGTTCTTTGTTGTAATGGAATTAAAATACGGGCGCAGATTGACCGGAACCGCAACACGGATCGGTTTGTTGGATGGCATACCGTGGAGGTATTCGTTGTAAACGCTCCAGATAAATGCGGAAACCAGATATTCGTTGATGCTGACCCCGTACTGCTTGCAGACAGTTTTCAACTCTGCCAGCGGAATGTATCCGTGCATAACGCCGAATTCACCATTATGGAAGTGTTCGCCTTTGATCAGATACGCTCGCTGTGTTTTATATTTCTTTGGAGCATTTTTCTTGTAATGCTTCATGAAGCTGTCTTCGCGGTTCAGTGTAGTACCGGAACTGAGAGAATCGCCCGTCTGTGTGACGATCTCCGGATAGCGGAGACGCAGATACTGGTAGGTTAATTCGCGGATGAAGTTAAAACCTCCCATGCCATCGGTCAGAACGTGGAAAACTTCCAGATTGATGCGGTACTTGTAGTAAGTGACGCGGAACAGATAGCTGTTGTTTTTGTTTGGACGGATATAGCGGCAGGGGAATTTCGTTTCTTCTTTGACTCTCGGAGCCGGTTTCCCATTTTCTTCAAAATAATACCAGAAAAAGCCGTGTCTCAGGCGGAGATTGAAACCGTCAAATCTTGGCAGCACAATATCCAGAGCCTGCTGCAGAAGCTCCGGATCAACCATATCTTTCAGAGTTACGCTGATTCGGTAGGTGTTGCTCATGCGCTCACCCGCAATAACCGGAAAGAGATGTGCAGTATTGTCCAGTTTGTCCCAACGGATGTCTTTCTGGGCTTTTTTGTGGAAAAAGGTGCTCTTTTCCTGAGCAGCCTGTTCTTCAGTCAGGATTGTTTTTCTTCTCATGCGCGCTCCTTCCGTAAATTAAAATTCTACTTATATTGTAACATAAACATAGGAGGGTTGGCAAATAAAGAGTGTTAAGATTTCGCTAATCTGTCAGAGCAGATGATGCATTTGGGGGATTTAAAAAGTGGGAAAATTTGCTATACTTGAAGTGCATAATAAAAAGAGAAAACAGAGGGTTTATATGAAAAAACATATTATACATTTTGGGGAGATGCTGCTGGGCATCGTCAGTTTATCAGCCGGGGCTGCCATGGGTATCATCGCGGGGCTTGGTCAGACCACATCAACAGGCACATGTTCCGCCATTGCAGGAGCGTTGGGCATCAAGGTTGGAACTGCGATGATCTTGCTGTATGGATTTTTCTTAGTCTTGCAGATGCTGATCCTGCGAAGAAATTTTAAAGTAATCGTTTTTTTACAGTTGCTTCCGGTCGTTCTGCAGGGATGGATCCTGAACTTTTTCAAATATGATTTTCAGCCGTTTCAGGAGCTGGATCCGGTGTCCTATCCGGAACGGTTTGCAGTTTTCGCCATCGGAATGGTGCTGATCAGTCTGGGCTTCACATGTGTGAAATGTTCCAAATTTGTGAATTATCCACCGGAGACATTCTGCAGTATGATGGCGGAGCGGACAGGCATTCGATTTGGAACCAGCAAGATCGTGCTGGATTTTGTCTATGTGGGCACCAGTCTTTTGCTTTGCTGGCTTTGTGGACTTGATTTTGGGATTGTCCGTGAGGGAACCGTCATTTTTGCAGTTATGAACGGTATTTTGATCAATCTGTTTATGCCGTGGGTGGAACGTGGCTTCCGGTTTGCAGAGAGGCAGATGAAAAGATAAGGAAAATCATGTTTATAAATATCTGGTAGAAGATGCAGGAAAGATCGTTTATGTAGGAAACGAGGTACCGGCAGAATACAGGAAAGCTCCGGGAATGAAACTTGGAAAACGTGCTCTGATCCCGTCATTTGCGGATACGCATATCCATTTTGCCAGCTATGCAGCGTTCCATGCTGGCTTGAATGTCATGGAGGCAGAGAGCAATGAGGAAATTCTGGAGATGCTGGGAAACTTTGCAAAGACATGTAAGGATAAGCTGATCATTGGTTTTGGTTCGGTCGATGCGGCGATGCTGGAGCCTTATGAAAACAGTGATGAGAAAGGTGTACTTTATTATACAGATGAACAGGTAACGGAATTTTGCAAGAAGGCAAACCGTGCTGGAATGCAGATCGAGGTTCATGCCATTGGCGACGCGGCATTTAAACAGGCGACGGAAGCATTGAAAGCAGCGTTAGAGGATTATCCACGCGACGATCACCGTCATGCGATCATTCATGCGTGTCTTCCGACGAAAGAAGGCATCGAGATCTGCGAACAGTATGGGATTCTTTTACCGGTTCAGAGTGCGTTTATCGACTGGCCGCAGGAACCGGATGAGCGTCTGCAGGAGATTTTGGGTGAACGCAGTGCAAAGCTGAATCCGTTCCGTGATTATTTGAATCACAATCTGATTCTCGGATGCGGTTCGGACGGACCGTGTACGGAGCCGGATCCGATCATGTGGATTCATAAGGCTTGCAATCACAATGTTCCGGAACAGGCATTGACGGTGGAAGAGGCTTTGAAAATGTGTACCTATAACGGTTATTATACAACTTTTGATGAGAAGGAACGAGGCAGCCTGGAAGTTGGAAAGGCAGCGGATATGGTCATTCTTTCGGAGAATCCGTTTGCGGTGGAAAAGGAACATCTTGGCGAGATCAAGGTGGAGCGTTTGCTTTTACAAGGCAGACCATACAAAAAGCTCCATCAGAATCCGATTGCCCAGGTTTTAACAGGAATGTTCAGAAAAACAGGCTGTTGACCGTTGCAGCATTGCATTTTACGGCAGGAATCGGTATAATGAAATGAGGCAATGATCGACTGATGCGAGGTTTTATTATGCAAAAGAAGAAAACAACGAATGTTGACAATATGTTTTTTGTGATCATGGGTCTGGCCTGGCCGACGATGTTGGAACAATTGATGCAGACCGCAGTTCAGTACATTGATACTGCGATGGTTGGTTCGCTTGGCACACAGGCGACGGCAGCGGTTGGAGCGACCACGACGGTGAACTGGCTGATCAACAGCTCCATTTCGGCGCTGAGTATCGGATTTTTGGCTTATATAGCGAAATCGCTGGGTGCAGGTGACCGCGAGCTGGCGAAGCGGGCAGTCGGACAGGCAGTGATGATCGTGCTGGTGGTGGGTTCTGTTTTCACTGCGGCAACACTTGGACTTAGCGGTCAGATTCCGGTCTGGATGCAGGTAAAAGAGGGAATTCGGGAAACAGCTTCCACGTATTTCTTTATTTTGTATACACCGATGCTGCTGCGTACGGCGACGATCATTTTTGGTACGGTGCTGCGTGCAGCGGGCGACACGAAGACGCCGATGAAGATCGGAGTTGTCGTGAACCTGACGAATGTGGTCTTAAATTTCCTGCTGATCTACCCGACGCGGCCGATGTTTGGCGGTGCATTTACCATGCCGGGTGCAGGAATGGGAGTCATTGGTGCGGCTCTGGCCAGTGCCATTGCGTTTGCAGTAGGCGGTATGATGATTACTGTGGTGCTGTGGAGACACCCGTATATTTCGCCTAAAGGACAGAAACTGACTCCGGATATGCAGATTTTAAGACCGTGTCTGCGGGTGGCATTCCCCAATATGCTCCAGCGATTCGGAACCTCTCTGGGTTATGTAGCATTTGCATCCATGATCAACTCTCTCGGTGAGGTGGCGACGGCGGCTCATACCATCGCCAACACGGTGGAATCCGCATTTTACATTCCGGGTTATGGCATGCAGACCGCAGCAGCAACGTTAGCCGGAAATGCTTACGGTGCGGACGATGCGGATCGTATGAAGCGTTTGGCGAAAATGTTTATTCCGATTGAGATCGGATTGATGATTTTTTCAGGCGGAGCGTTGTTTATTTCGGCTCCGATGCTGGTACAGATATTCTCCTCCAGCGAGGAGGTAATTGTGCTCGGAACGACCGTTCTGCGCATGGTGGCCCTGTCGGAACCATTCTATGGATTTTCTATTATAATAGAAGGAATGATGCAGGGTGTCGGACGGACAAAGCAGCCGTTTGTATTTAATATTGTGGGAATGTGGATGATCCGCATTGTGGGAACCTTTATCTGTACGCAGATGCTTGGATATGGACTGGTATCTGCCTGGGCATGCATGATCGCCCACAACATGTTCCTGTTTGTGATGTTCTTGATCTGTTATGTGCGCGGAACATGGAATCCGCTGCATGAAAAGCATGGAGGTTGATAGAGATGAAGCGTGGAATTACAAGAAGAGAGCGCGAGGTAACGGATCGCGATGCGATTCTGGCGATTCTGAATAAGAGTGAGATCGTACATATTGCGATGATCGATGGGGATGAGCCGTATCTGGTTCCGATGAATTATGGCTATACGATGGAGGGCGAGAAGCTGACCTTGTATGTGCACGGGGCGACCGAGGGACGGAAATTGGACGTGCTGAGAGCAAATCCGAAAGTGTTCATTGAGATGGATTGTGATATTGCCCCGATCGAAGGCAAGCTTCCATGTCAGTATGGAATGGCCTATTCTTCGATCATGGGAACCGGAACAGCTGTGATCGTGGAGGATCCGCAGGAGAAGATGAAGGCTCTTACGATCCTGATGAAGACACAGACCGGAAAAGATTTTGAGTTCAATGAGCGTCTGGTTTCGATCGTCAGTGTAATTCGAATTGATGTGGCGGAGTATACCGCGAAAGCGCGCCCGATTCCGCCGGCGATGATGAAATAAAGGAGGATTTCAGCATGGGAAAATATGGAAAATGGATCGCAGCCGGTCTTGGAGCCGGTGCAGCAGCTCTTGGTGCAGTGCTGGTAGCCCGCGCGGCAGCGTTCAAACCGAAAGATAATTATGAGGCTTCCGGCGAAAAGATTGATCTGGATAAGGAAAAAATCACAAGCGATATGCAGGAGATGATCCGCTGTAAGACTATTTCTTACACTGATCCGAGCCTGATCGACGAGACGGAGTTTGAGAAATTCCGCAATCTGCTTCCGAAGCTGTATCCGAACATTCACGACAATTGTTCCCGCCAGTTTATCGGAAAGAGCGGCATTCTTTATCGCTGGATGGGTAAAGAAGAGGGCGATCCGGTTGTTTTGATGTCCCACTATGATGTGGTTCCGGTAGAGGAGGACCAGTGGGAGAAACCGGCGTTTGAGGCGATCCTGGAAAATGGGGAGCTTTGGGGACGCGGAACCCTTGATACCAAAGGCACACTCTGCGGTATCATGGAGGCAGCAGAAAAACTGATCGGAGAAGGATTCACACCGAACCATGATATTTATTTTGCATTCTGCGGCGACGAGGAAGTAAACGGCGAATCTTGTCCGGAGATTGTAAAATGGTTTGAAGAACACGGAATCCACATCGCGATGGTAGTCGATGAAGGCGGTGCTGTGGTAGAAAATGTATTCCCGGGTGTGAAAGGGGAATGTGCGCTGATCGGAACCGCAGAAAAAGGTCTGATGAACGTAGAATTTAAAGCGAAGAGCAATGGCGGTCATGCCTCCACGCCTCCGGTTCATACGATCGTGGGCGAACTGTCTCAGGCGGTTGTGAATGTGGAAAAGAAGCCGTTCAAACGTCGTTTGACCAAGCCGGTAAGTGAGATGCTGGATACTCTTGGCCGTCACTCCGGTTTCGGCTACAAGATCCTGTTTGCGAATATGTGGCTGTTTGAAGGCTTATTTGACCAGGTTTGCAAGATGTCCGGCGGCGAGCTGAACGCGATGATCCGCACCACATGTGCAATGACAAAGATGGAAGGCAGCAAGGCTTACAACGTAATCCCGCCGACCGCAACCGTTGGTATGAACCTGCGCCTGATGAACGGGGATACCGTGGAATCTGCGAAAGAATATCTGGAGAGTGTGGTAAATAATCCGAATATCGAGGTGTCCGTTGTGAACGGAATGAATCCGTCTCCGGATTCTGACACTTCCTGTAAAGAGTGGACGATGCTCTGCCAGTCCGTAGCGGATACATGGGAAGGCGCGATCGTTTCTCCGTATCTGATGATGGCATGCAGCGATTCCAGACATTATTCCAGGATCACGGATCGTGTATATAAGTTCTCTGCAATGAAGCTTTCGAAAGAAGAGCGCGGTATGATCCATGGCAATAATGAGCGTGTTCCGGTAGATACACTGGTAAAATGCGTGGAATTTTATGTAAGATTGATGACAAGTGGAATTTAAAGAAAAATAACGGGGCCTGTTTGAGGCCCCGTTTTGGGGGATAAGATATGTTTGCGTTATTGATGAGAATCGCCAGCAGTACGGCGATCACGCTGATCATGCGATTCAGCGATAAAAAGACTTCCAATAATATGGCGATGTTTATGGCTAACTATGCGGTTTGTTCCTGCCTTTCCTATTATTATATGGCAGAAACGGGAACACCTGTGTTCGCCAGTGCGGAAGGCAGCAGTTTTACCATCGGAATCGGTTTGATCAGCGGTGTCTGGTATCTGGTCGGTTTCCTGTTCATGCAGTGGAATATGCGTGAAAACGGAGTTGTGCTGAGCAGTACCTTTAACCGTCTGGGCGTTCTCGTACCGACGATCATGGCGATGGTCGTATTTAAAGAGTCTCCGAAAATGGTTCAGATTCTTGGTATTGTGATCGCGCTGGTAGCGATCGTAATGATGCAGTTTGAAAAGGACAGTCTGGAAACCGGAGGCAGAAAGATCTGGCTGGTTGTGATGCTTCTGTCCAGCGGTTTTTGTGAATCTTTGACCAATATCTACGACAAGATGGGCAATCCGGTGCTGAAGGATAATTATTTACTGTATACCTTCTTTGTTGCACTGATCTGTGCCACCATTTTGACTATCCGTGAGAGAAATAAGATCAGCAAATGGGATCTCTTCTACGGATTTATCATTGGTGTTCCGAACTATTACTCTTCCAGATTTATGTTCGAGGCACTGAAAACAGTTCCGGCTGTGATCGCGTATCCGGTATCCAGTGTCGGTACGATCCTCGCGATCTGCGTCGGAAGCGTGGTTCTCTTTAAAGAGAAAGTAAGCAACCAGAAGAAGTTTGCGCTGGTGCTCGTTATGGCTGCAATGGCGTTATTGAATTTGTAAAGAAAAAAAGAAGGCAGGACCCGATGTTTTTGCGTGGGTTCTGCCTTCTTTGATTATCGTAATGCGCCCCTGCAGGCGATTTTCACCTCGCGAATGACTTCCTCGCCTTGGATCAAGTACATCGTGTCATAAAGATTGCACACTGGGCAGATGTGAACCGGAATGATCCGCACTTTATCTCCGACGCGGACCTGATCACGGAACGCTGCATTATAGATGATCGCGTGTTCATCGTACATATGGTCAATGGTAACGCCCGGATAATCCGGAAGGGTGCCTTTTCCCGGAGTTGCGCAGATTCCGACCGTACGGCTTTGCATGGTCATGCCTTTTGCACCGACATCCAGGATCACGCGTTCGGAGGTCGGACGGCTGATGACGGTTGCGAGAACAGAAGCTGCGCATCGTTCCAGAGTACCGATCGCATTTCCCTGGCTGGCATCCATCAGGGCGTAAGTGCCCGGACGGAGTTCTGTGATGCCCGGCAGGATCGGAACCTGGTTCATAAAGGTTGGCGTGGAACCGTAGCTGATGACTTCGCATGGGAAACCATAGTCTTCAGCCAGTTTTGCAAAATGCAGGGTGCGCTCCTGTGCACCAACAGCAATCTGGGTGCAGGCTTCTACACTCTCAGCGGAATAGCAGTTTCCGTCGTGGGAGAACAGTCCTTTCAGATGAACGTGCGGGCAGCGTTTTAATGTGTCGAGCAAGGCAAAAAAGTCGTTTTCTTCAATGATTCCGGAGCGGTTTTCGCCGACTTCAATTTCAATCAGTACTTCGGCTGGTTTTTCTGCGGCTGCAAAAATGCGCTCCGCGGCTTCTACGTGCTCCGGGCAGTCCACACCGAAGGAAATCGTAACAGATTCGGCTAGTTTGCGGATGCGTTTCAGTTTCTGGTCACCAACAACTTCATTTGCAATAAAAATATCGGTCAGACCGTGGGCAGCCATAATCTCGGCTTCCCCGGTCTTTGCAACCGCGATCCCGCAGGCTCCGGCTTCCAACTGGATGTTCGCCAGTTCCGGAGATTTATGGGTTTTTGTATGTGGACGCAGGGCGACATGATTTCTGTCAGCGTATTCCTGCATGAACGTCAGGTTATTCATGAAAATATCGTAATCAACGAGCAGAGACGGAGTATCGAGTTCGTGGTATTTCATATGGAAGGCCTCTCTTTCCTGAGATATATTTCTTAAATATTATAACATAAACAAGGTAAAAAACATAAAAGATTCCGTGCAAAATCTAAGATAAATAAGAAATGAATCATAATGGAAGTCAGTAAATCAAAGGCTTCATGCTACAATCATCGAAATTTATCATATCAAAAAATGTCGATTCGGAGGGGGAGACAGTATGAAGAAACTTGGATTGGATGAAAATGGATATACATTGGTGGAACTGATGGTTGTCATTGCGATTATGGCGATTCTGGCAGCGGCAGGAAGCGGAATTTACAGAGGATATATCGATAAGGCAAAGGCTGCAGCTATGCTGAACACAGGATATCAGATTAAGGAAGCTTTACTGATCTGTGAGGCGGAGTATCAGATCAGTGGAGGAAACGGAAGTGCGATGTACTGGAGTGACGGTTTCTTAAAGGCTCCGAACCATGAAGACAGTGTATTGTATCCGTATGTCGGAGCAGTGACTGCAGACTGTGTGGACTATTCTGTGAAGATCGGAAAGGACAGCGACGGGAATCAGCAGATCAAAGGTTTCACATATGAGACAGACGAGTACGTGATCAAATGGATACGCGGCGAAGAGATCACGGTAACGAAACGCGCGGAATAAACGAACGAATTGTATACACAATAGAATGAAGTTTGTTGATTAGAAGAACATTATTTTTCAGCGATTTTTCTCTTGAAAAATGTCGAATTTGGTTTTATAATATGGACAATTTGGGCATTTTTAAAGAAGGACTTGAGTCCCATATGGATGAAACGTCCATGAGGGATCCTGCAGCGTTGGGGGATGCGGCAGGAGGTGCCTGATAGAAAAATACACAATACAAAAAGGAGAAAAAATCATGGCAAATCAGAACAACAAAATGTCTCTCGCTAAAAAGATGGCGATTTCCCTGGTATGTGGTCTTGTAGCCGGTATCGCAATGCTGATGTTAAGAGAAAATCTTACAGCAAACGGCGGCGGAGCAACATGGGCAATGATCAACAGCCTTCTCTTCGCTGACATCACAGCAGCAGGCAATGAGAGTGCAATCGGTCTCTTCTACTTAGTAGGCCAGATGTTCGTTCGTTCCTTACAGTTAGTAATCGTACCGATGGTATTCACATCCATCACACTTGCGATCGGTAAGATTACAGATACAAGAGCTCTTGGAAGAATTTCCGCTAAGACAATCGGCGGTTTCCTTGCTTGCTCCTTCTTCGCACTTGTACTTGCTTGTGTAGTAGGTCACTTAGCTTACAGCGCTGGCTTCTTCGCACTTGCTGAGACAGGTCTTGAGGGTACAGCTGGTTCCACAGGTTCCAACCCGTTAGGTGTTGTACTGAACGCAGTTCCGTCCAACATTATGTCCACATTCTCTTCTAACTCTGCAGTACTTGCAATCGTATTCATCGCAGTTTCCCTTGGTCTCTGCATGAACCACCTTGGCGAGGAGAGAACATCCACATTAAAGAAACTCCTTACAGAGATCAACGACATCGTTGTTGTATTCTTAAACTACATCGTAACAAAGTTCGGTCCGGTAGCAGTATTCATGCTTCTTACAAGAACATTCGCTTCCTACGGTATCAACCACTTAAGACCGGCTCTTGCTTACGTAGTACTTACAACAATCCTTCTGTTAGTATTCTTATTCGTAGCTTACCCGCTGTTCGTAGCTGTTACAGCAAAAGTTAGCCCGGTTAAGTTTGCACAGAAGATCACAAAGGTAGCTATCTTCGGTTTCTCCACATCCTCTTCCGCGGCAACACTTCCGCTGAACTTAAAGACAACAACAGAGGATCTTGGCGTTGATGAGAAGATCGGTTCCTTCGTACTTCCGCTTGGTATGACAGTTAACATGAACGGTACAGCGATCATGCAGGTAGTTGCAACACTCTTCATCGCCGGCTGTGCAGGTTACGACGTATCCTTCATGCAGTTAGTAGTTATCGCTCTGTTAGCTCTTATCGCTTCCGCTGGTACACCGGCTGCTCCGGGTGCTGGTGCGATCATCCTCTTCACAATCCTTTCCGGTCTCGGATACGTAAACGAGGGTGCTCTTATGGCATACAGCTTAATCCTTGCGATCAACCGTCCGATCGAGATGTTAGTAACAGCTCTGAACGTAGTTGGTGACTCCGCTACAGCAGTATACGTTGCTAAGTCCGAAGGTCTTTTAGACGAGAAGAAATACAACGCATAATTACAGAAAATAAATTGAAAAGGGGCTGGGAGCCTTAAGGTGTAATACCGGGGTTCCCGGCTCTTTTTAGCTGTTAGGAATGCCAAGGAAACGTCCGGGAGATGTTTCTTTTGTTTAACAGATGGTTCACAAATGAAACGTTGTATGTTAGAATGTCTTTGCAAAAAAAAGACATGAATCAATATGGAGAAAAGTATGAAATTCTATTTTGCGCCGATGGAAGGCATTACAACATACATTTACAGAAACGCCCACCACAAACATTATGGCGGTATTGAAAAATACTATGCGCCGTTCGTGTCTCCGGGACCGGATCAGGGTATTAGTATGAAGGAAGCAAAGGATGTACTTCCGGAGAAGAATCTGGGAGTGCCGATGATCCCGCAGATTATGACCAACCGCTCTGTGGATTTTATCAAAGCGTGCCAGGTGATGCAGAATCTTGGTTATAAGGAGCTGAATTTCAATCTTGGCTGTCCGTCCGGTACGGTGGTTTCTAAGCGTAAAGGTTCCGGTTTTCTGGCGTATCCGGATGATCTGAACCGTTTCTTGGAAGAAGTGTTCAATGATCCGCTGATCGTCAACAAAGAGGTGGAGATTTCCATTAAGACAAGAACAGGTAAAGCGAGCCAGGAAGAGTGGCCCCGTCTGATGGAGGTCTATAACCAGTATCCAATGAAGGAATTGATCATCCATCCGCGTGTGCGCGAGGATTTTTATAAGAATACTCCAAGCTGGGAGTCCTTTGCCCATGCTGTTGAGATCAGCAAGATCCCGCTGGTGTTCAACGGTGATATTTTCCGCGTGCCGGAGTTTTTAGCATTTGTGGAGCGATTCCCGCAGATTGATGCGATCATGCTGGGCCGCGGTATTATCCGAAATCCGGAGCTGGCGGAGCAGCTGTTTGCACTGTACGATGAAAATGGAAGTATTTCTGAGCAGTCCAAGGCAGCGGCGAAAACCGACGCGTTTGATAAAAAACGTTTCCGTGCGTTCCATGATGAACTGATCGAGGAGTACAAGGACTACATGTACGGTGAGAAACCGGTATTATATAAGATGAAAGAATTGTGGTTCTATATGATGTCCATGTTCCCGGACTGTGGCAATCTGGAAAAGAAAGTGAAAAAGACCAATCGGCTGGATGAATATCAGAGTTATATGGATGAGCTGTTTTCTTAGGAAAGCAGCTCATTGCTGTATTCGCGGATTTGCATATTTTTTCAAAAATATATGAAAAAACAAAGAATGTACATGACAGAACCGTGTTCATATGTTACAATATGCGAGCTGCGCACTGGAAAAATGTATATTTTAGTGTATAGAGTGCATAAAAAAGGAAAACAATCATAAGAAAGGAAAAAATAGGATGGAAAAGAAGAAAAAAGGTATTCAGATGCCGCACACATACATCATTATCTTTGGTGTTATTCTGCTTGCTGCGCTTCTGACTGTATTTATTCCGCTTGGTAAATACGATACAAAAGAAGTAACTTACATGCAGAATGGTGTGGAAAAATCAAGAGTTGTTCTGGATCCGGCCAGCTTTGAATATGTGCTGGATGAGAATGGCAATAAAGTTACAAAAGTTGCTCCGCTGTTTGGTACAGAGGACTTTGGCGGTCAGGGTATCCTGAACTACGTGTTCGAGGGTATGACAGTCGGTGATAAATGGGGAACTGCGGTCGGTATTATCGCGTTCATTCTCGTAATCGGCGGTGCTTTCGGTATCGTACTGAGAACCGGTGCCATTGAGAGCGGCATTGCCCGCGTGATCGCTATGACAAAGGGAAATGATATTATTTTAATCCCGATCCTGATGGTGACATTTTCTCTTGGCGGTGCGGTATTCGGAATGGGCGAGGAGACAATCCCGTTCGTTATGATGCTGGTGCCGATGTTTATTGCTATGGGTTATGACTCCATCGTTGCGATCATGAGCTGTTACGTTGCGACACAGATCGGTTTTGCAACTTCCTGGCAGAACCCGTTCAGCCTTGCGGTAGCGCAGGGTGTGGCCGGCATTCCGGTTATGTCTGGTGCATGGTTCCGTATTCCGATGTGGATCGCATTTACAACGGTTGCGATCGTTTTTACAGTGCGTTATGCAATGAAGATTAAGAAGAATCCGACTCTTTCTGTTGCATACGAGAGTGACAAAGTATACCGTAAAGAGTTTGCGAAAAAAGGCGATGAGCTTCCGCCGTTTACTCTTGGCCATAAGCTGGTGCTTCTTACCATTGCGGCTTGTATGGTTTGGGTAATCTGGGGCGTTGTAAGCCAGGGATACTATATTCCGGAAATTGCTTCCCAGTTCTTCGTTATGGGACTTGTTTCCGGTATTATCGGCGTTGTGTTTAAGTTAAATGATATGAAGATCAATGATATTCCGGTATCCTTCGACCGTGGTGCGGCAGATCTTCTTGGCGCTGCGATGTGCGTAGGTATGGCGCAGGGTATCATCATTGTTCTCGGCGGCACAGATCCGACACAGGGAACGGTACTGAACACAATCCTTCACGGAATCAGTGAGGCAATGCAGGGATTCCCGCCGGTGATCTCCGCGTGGTTTATGTACCTCTTCCAGTCTGTGTTCAACTTCTTCGTTGTTTCCGGTTCTGGTCAGGCAGCACTTACAATGCCGATCATGGCACCGCTGGCAGATCTTGTTGGTGTAGAGCGTCAGGTGGCTGTTGTTGCATTCCAGCTGGGTGACGGTTTCACAAACTTCATCGTTCCGACTTCCGGTGTTCTTCTCGGTGCGCTTGCTGCGGCAAAACTGGATTGGGGCGTATGGGCAAAATTCCAGATTAAGTTCCAGGCAGTCTTATTTACAATGGCTTCTGCTGCGATGATCCTTGGTGTGCTGATTGGCCTTTCATAAATAAAATATAAAAAAGCGTGATTTTGAGCTGTATTGTTCTGCAAAAGAAGTTGCAGGATAATGCAGCTCTTTTTTCAGTTAGACATCCGGATAAAGGTTTGCAGAACCTTTATTCTGATATACAGGAAGCATGTCGGCACTTCTAAAAATCAGCAGACGGACATAGATTGTTATGAGAGCATATTTTGGAGGCCGTTGGTGAAATTGAGAAACAAGATCCGGTGGCTGGCTGTCATTGGTGCGGTGGATGTGATCATGGTTTTGATGATCCTGGGATTGGCTGTTGATTGGAGAGGCAAGTATGCTGGAAATGATATGACGGGTATTGGCAGTGAATCTGCAGTCAATGTCAGCGGTGACAGTGTAGAAAAATATCTGGCGCTGACGTTTGACGATGGACCGGATCGGGAATATACGGAGCTGCTGCTGGATGGTTTAAAAGAACGTGATGTGAAGGTTACGTTTTTTCTGACCGGAGCCTGTATTGAAGGAAATGAAGATGTTGTAATACGTATGCAAGAGGAAGGACATTTGTTGGGCGTGCATTGTATGCAGCATACAGATCTGACGAAGTTGTCCTTAAATAAAGCTTTGGAACATCTGGAGATGACCGGAAAAAAGATAGAAGCAATTACCGGTGTCTGGCCGGAGTATGTGCGGCCGCCTTATGGAAGCTGGAATGAGAAACTGGGGCAGGCGGTTCTTGATGAGCTTCAGATGATACCGGTGTTCTGGGATGTGGATTCTATGGACTGGAAACTGCAGCATGTGGGGAAAATCGTGAGAAGAGTAGAGAGCGATGTGGAAAACGGAGATATTCTTTTGTTTCACGATGAGTTCGCAACATCCGTGACTGCGGCCCTTCAGATTATTGACAACATGATGGCAAAAGGGTATACTTTTGTTACAGTAAACGAACTGATGGTCGATTGAAGAGCCCCGGCGGCTTTGTGCGTGCGGGGGATTTGAGGTATACATATGAATTTGTTTGATTATATGCGAACCAACACTATGGAAAAGGAATCTCCGCTGGCGTCCAGAATGCGTCCGACGACTTTAGACGAAGTGGTTGGTCAGAAACATATTATTGGAAAAGACAAGCTGCTGTATCGTGCAATTAAGGCGGATAAACTGGGATCGGTGATCTTTTACGGACCGCCGGGAACAGGAAAAACA
Source organism: Lachnoclostridium sp. (assembly GCA_015057755.1). The sequence continues at coordinate 13,167 of SVDR01000009.1, read as the reverse complement.
ACTTTAGCGAAGGTCATTGCCAATACGACCAGCGCACGTTTTGAACAGATCAATGCGACAGTGGCCGGAAAAAAGGATATGGAAGAGATCGTGAAGAACGCCAAAGATTCTATTGGCATGTACGGTCAGAAAACAATCCTGTTTGTAGACGAGATCCATCGTTTCAATAAGAGTCAGCAGGATTATCTGCTTCCGTTTGTGGAGGATGGAACGGTGACTTTGATCGGCGCCACAACGGAGAATCCGTATTTTGAGGTTAACAATGCGCTTTTGTCCAGATCCCGGATTTTTGAACTGAAACCGCTGGAGAAACAGGATATTAAGGAACTGATTCTTCGGGCAGTTTATGATGAAAACAAAGGTATGGGCGTTTATGGAGCCGATATTACGGATGAGGCGGCGGAGTTTTTGGCCGATGTGGCCAACGGAGATGCCCGCGCGGCGCTCAATGCCATTGAGCTTGGTATTCTGACTACTGATAAGAGTGAGGACGGAAAGATCCACATTACGGTGGATGTGGCGGCGGAGTGTATCCAGAAACGCGCTGTTCGTTACGATAAAGACGGTGATAACCATTACGATACGATCTCTGCGTTTATTAAGAGCATGCGCGGATCGGATCCGGATGCGGCCCTTTATTATCTGGCGCGGATGTTATACTCCGGCGAAGATGTGAAGTTCATCGCGAGACGTATTATGATCTGTGCGTCGGAGGATGTGGGAAATGCCGATCCGATGGCACTGACTGTGGCGGTCAGTGCGGCCCAGGCGGTGGAGCGGATCGGTATGCCGGAGAGTCAGATCATTCTGGCTCAGGCGGTGACTTATGTGGCGACGGCGCCTAAGAGCAATGCGGCATGCAATGGTATTTTTGCGGCGATGGATGCGGTGAAGTCCAGAAAGACACCGCCGGTACCGTCTCATTTGCAGGATAAGCATTATAAAGGTGCGGAGAAGCTGGGGCATGGTCTTGGTTATAAGTATGCTCATGATTATCCGAAACATTTTGTAAAACAGCAGTATCTTCCGGACGGAATGGAGGGTGAACAGTTCTATCTCCCGACAGAACTGGGCTACGAGCGTCAGATCCGGGAGCATATGGACTGGCTCCATAGTGAGGACGAAGAGCTATAGTCTGTTTGAAATTGACGATATGATGAACCGGTGTGTCGAAAAGTTGCGCGCCGGTTCACAAATCTTTTACTTTTCAAATCAAGAATTTACGGTTATAATAAAGATAGTCCAATCTGATTTTCCATCATTATCTTGAAGTTTTCCCAGGAACACAACAAGCAAATAAAAGGAGAGTAATAAATGCGAGAGAAATTAGAGACGTTATCATTGATGCAGTTACGCGATCTGGCAAAGAGTCAGGGAATTAAAAACATTACTGTACTTCGTAAAGCGGAGTTGATCGATAAGCTTTGTGAGTTGGCTGGGAAAGAGGCAGCTTCAGAGGCAGAGGCAGCAGTTCCTGTGAGTGAACCAGAAACACAGAGCCAGACATCTGCGGCGCCGCAGGGGGCCAGACCTGCAGCCGGTTATCAGAGACCGGCCTACCAGCAGGGCAGCCAGACAAGAACATACGACAGAAATCAGGGATATCAGCAGAGAACATATGACAAAACACAGAATACAAGTGCAGTTCAGACGGCACAGAATCCCGCGTCTGCGGACCCGAAGAGCGATCTTCAGGAGTTAGACAGCGGTATTGAAGCCCATGGAATTCTGGAAGTTATGCCGGACGGTTTTGGATTCATCCGCTGCGAGAATTTCCTTCCTGGTGAGAACGATGTTTACGTGGCTCCGTCTCAGATTCGTCGTTTCAATATGAAGACCGGCGATATTATCCGAGGCAGCAGAAGAGTGAAAACGGCTACAGAGAAATTTGCGGCATTGCTGTATGTGACAACCATCAACGGCTATCCGGTTCATGTGGCAGAGCGTCGTCCAAGCTTTGAAGACCTGACCCCGATCTTCCCGGATAAGCGTCTGAATCTGGAAGTCCGCGGTGAGAAAAATACAACAGCGATGCGTGTCATGGACCTTCTGGCTCCGATCGGTAAAGGCCAGCGTGGTATGATCGTGTCTCCGCCGAAGGCAGGTAAAACAACACTGCTGAAACAGGTGGCGAAGGCTGTGACAAGCAACTATCCGGACATGCACCTGATCATCCTTCTGATCGATGAGCGTCCGGAGGAAGTTACGGATATTAAAGAGTCTGTAACCGGACCAAATGTGGAAGTAATCTATTCTACGTTTGATGAGCTTCCGGAGCGTCACAAACGTGTATCCGAAATGGTAATTGAGCGTGCGAAGCGTCTGGTTGAGCATGGCCGTGATGTTATGATCTTATTAGACAGTATCACCCGTCTGGCTCGTGCCTACAACCTGGTGGTGTCTCCGAGCGGACGTACACTTTCCGGCGGTCTTGATCCGGCGGCTCTTCATATGCCGAAGCGTTTCTTTGGTGCTGCGAGAAACATGAGAGAGGGCGGAAGTCTGACAATCCTTGCCACTGCGCTTGTGGATACAGGAAGCCGTATGGATGATGTGGTTTACGAGGAATTCAAGGGCACCGGCAACATGGAGCTTGTGCTTGACCGTAAGCTTTCTGAGAAGAGAATCTTCCCGGCCATCGATATTTTGAAATCCGGTACAAGAAGAGATGATCTTCTCCTTACAAAGGAAGAGGCAGAAGCGGTAGATGCCGTAAGAAAGGCAACCAACTCCCTGAAACCGGAGGAATCCGTAGAGAAGGTTCTGGATTTGTTTGCAAGAACAAGAAACAATCGCGAATTTGCAGAAATGGCGAAGAAGATGCGTTTCTTCTAAAAAGATACCATAAGAAAAGCATATTTGAAAATCAAATAGACGATATTATAAAAGGTGCGATGACCGGTGGAAATCGGAAATCGCATCTTTTTTATGTAAGGAAATCCAAAGGGGCCGGAACACAGCATTCGGTTCGGAGGAAATCCAGCTTGATTTCACGTTAGTTTAGTAATATAATAAAGAGAGTGAGTTGAAATACGGAGGAGCATTAGAAGTATGGAAGCAAATCGACAAGAGACAAAGAAAATTGGTTTTTGGGGCGGAAACAAGGAGGGATACCGTACTGCATTTCATATGGCGTGGCCGGCAGTAATGGAATCTTTTTTTATTTCCTTTGCAGGCATGGTAGACTCGTGGATGGTGAGCTCTCTGGGCACATCTGCGGTGGCGGCGGTTGGATTGACTACGCAGCCTAAGTTCATCGGCCTTTGTATTTTTATGGCATTAAATGTATCTGTTTCAGCGCTTGTGGCCAGAAGACGCGGTGAAAAAGATCGATATGGTGCCAACCAGGTGCTTTTGATGGCGATAGCTTTTGTTCTTGTCATGGGAACGATTGTCAGCTTGACGGCGGTGACCTTTGCGAATCCGATCATTACATTTTGTGGAGCGCAGGAAGATACCCTTGATGATGCGGTTCTGTATTATCGGATCATTATGGGCGGAATGATGTTTAATATTATTTCTATGGCGATCAATGCGGCACAGCGCGGAGCCGGAAATACAAAGATCGCAATGAGAACCAATGTGACATCCAATATTGTAAATATGATCGGCAACTATTTGCTGATCCAGGGTAATTTTGGTTTTCCGGCACTGGGAATTACAGGTGCGGCACTGGCAACCGTCTTTGGTACGGTGGTAGCATGCGGAATGAGTATTGTATCCATTCTCCCGAAAGACAATTTCGTGAGCATTCCTTACATATTAAAGGAAAAAGTGAAGATTACACTGGCTCCGGCGAAAAATATGCTGCATATTGGTTCCAGTGTATTTGTAGAACAGATTTTTATGCGAATCGGCTTCCTTACAGTCTCGATGATGGTTGCAAACCTGGGTACGGAGGCTTTTGCAGCGCACCAGGTCGGTATGAACGTGATGAGCCTGTCCTTCTCCTTTGGTGACGGCATGCAGGTGGCGGCAGTGGCGCTTTGCGGCCGAAGTCTCGGTGAGCTGAGACCGGACCTGGCAAAATCTTATGGTGTGATCTGCCAGAGAATCGGAAATATGATCTCGATCGTACTGGCCTGCATTTATCTGGTGCTGGGCGAATGGTATTACGGTATGTTCTTTGAAGAAGTGCATATTATTGCCATCGGTGTGGAGATCATGCGGGTGCTGACTGTGATCGTTCTGCTGCAGATTGCACAGGTTATTTATATGGGCTGTCTCCGTGGCGCCGGTGATGTGAAATTCACTACAATGGCATCCATGCTCAGTATTACATTTGTGCGTCCGATCTTTTCGTATCTGTTCTGTTATGCAATGGGATTTGGTGTGATCGGTATCTGGTACGGCGTGGTGATGGATCAGTTTACACGTTTTGTATTGACTCAGTGGAGATTTAAGAGCGAGAAGTGGATGAAGATTAAGATTTAGATTTAAGGAAAGAGAGGGATTTGGAATGAAGACAAAAATTTGTCCGTGCTGTGACCAGCCAATCAAAGGCATCTATTGCAGAGGCTGCAGAAAAATCGTACTGAATCCCGTGGAACAAAATATTACATATTATTTGAATCGGAGACATCCGGAGTTTGAGACGGATTGTTCGTTCCACAATGATGTGCCGCGCAGCTTGCATGATGCAGATGGACGTTATCGCGGCACTGATAGCGGATCAACGCGAAGTGCGGCCGGTCGTATGACTGCTGCAGAGACAGAAGAAAAAAAGGAACAGATCCGCGCCCGGATGGCAGCTGGAAAACAGGATAAGAAACTGATATTTCATCCGACGGTTCTCAATGGGGATGTGATTCGGAAACCGAACCGTTCGGGGACGAAGCCGGCAAATTCTTCGGCAGCGAAAAAAATCATCATCGGTATTGTTGTATATTTGATTGTTGTCTTTGGCGGTGTGATCGGAATGATGATCGGAAACATTGCAGATGTATTTGAGGATTTTGAACTGGGAAACAGAACACCGGAGATAATGCTGGTTCCGGAACCGGTAGAAGCACCATTGGCGGATATTGACTGGAATGCATCGGAAGCGGTGCAGAATGTATGGGAGGAGACTCCTCTCGATGATTGGGGACTTACGGACGAGGAAGTGAAAGCAGCAGGTACGGCATGTACCGGATACGGACATTTTGAAGTGACCTATGAGGAAATAGAGACCGAGTTCCTGGAAGTTTTAAAAGCGGACGGCTTGTACTGCACTGCAGAAGAATCGTACAGTTACAATTCGCGGATGGAACTCAACTCATGGTATCAGACCGTATATGGCTATACCATTGAGAAGGAAAATGGCTATATGGGAACGGTAGAGATTGAGACGGATACTGCAACCGGTCAGATTCATGGAATTTCCTTTTATACAAGCAGAGATGAAAGCGTGATTCCGCTGCTGGATTCCGTACTTCGGTTTATGGAAGGGACAGGACTTACAGAGGGAGACGTTCCGTCAGGAAATGAGTTCCTTTCTTTAATGATCAATCCGGGAGAAGGAGCAGTTGAGGTTGCAGGCGGAACTGCGTTGGTGTATGGTCTTGAAGTGAATGTTTACGTGGACACGAGTGAGGCGGATTCACCGTTCTACAGTATTTCTATGCACGCACCAAGAGATATGGCGGTGGTGGAATAAATAGAATAGGATTTTTATTGAGTACGCATTCTGCATTTGCAGGGTGCGTGCTTTTTTCTTGAACAGTCCGCTTCAGAGTTGACAGCCATTTTCCCAAGGACGCGCTCTCGCTCAAATGACTACGGGGTCTGACCCAACGGAGCACGGCCTCGTGCGCAGAGAGGTCATAGCGGTACTAAGGCGTGTGAGGGACCCCGCCTAAGTACCGACGTATTCAATGGTCCTTGGAAAAACGCTGTCACTCTGAAGCTATGTTTTCGCATATAATCAGAAGCTAAAATTTTCGCGATTATGGCATACGTTGGTTCGATGTCAGACATGCAAGGCGCCTCGGTGCTTCCAATATCTGCAAAAACGATAGGCGACCGTGTTTTTGAGGTTTGGAAGCTACGAGAGGCGCGCACTCGGATAATTAAAATACAATCAAATGATTCTCAGCAACGCAAAAGCAAAAGCAGCACCTTCAGCCGAAGGTGCTGCTTTATTAGATTCCTATTTATTCCTCATGATGTGCACAGTAGTGAACATGTAATAACTCGTGCGCACGGTCCTTCAGAAGACCTGTCTCGTAGAGCTGGTTTACAACCGGGTTCTCATCGGAACGTTTTACAAGTGCGCTCTTATCTGCTGTATACAGACCTGCTGCACGAGCTTCTTTATCAGATAAGAAGCCTTCCGGCTGACCTGCGCCGCCGATACAGCCGGTCGGACAAGCCATCACTTCTACGAAGTCAAAGTGTTCTTCGCCGCTTTCGATGAGCTGGATCAGAACCTCAGCATTTGCGAGACCGCTGACAACAGCTACGCGAACTTCCTTCTCGCCGATCATGGCTGTGAAAGTCTTGATACCCTCTAAACCACGAACGCCGGAGTAACGGATCTCTGTAAGAGCGGAGTTGGAGCGCTCTGCAACACGGCGGAGAGCTGCTTCAGTAACACCGCCGCTGGCACCGAAGATAACGCCTGCACCGGAACGAATGGAGAACGGCTGGTCCGGAGCGGACGGCTCGATCTCGTTGAACTGGATACCGAGTTCTGTGATCATCTTAGCAAGCTCTTTTGTTGTAAGAACCGCATCGATATCCGGTTTGCCATTGCGGATAAATTCTTCTCTTTCTGCTTCCATCTTCTTAGCAGTACACGGCATGATCGCTACGTTGAATGTCTCAAGGCCGCACTCTTCATCAGACGGTTTGTAGTATTCTTTCAGAACTGCACCGAACATCTGCATCGGAGATTTGCTTGTGGAGATGTACGGAAGGAGTTCCGGATGTCTTGTTTCACAGTATTTGATCCATGCCGGGCAGCAGGATGTAAATAACGGATATTTACGCTCTTCGCCGCTTGCAAGGATAGCTGCCAGCTCGTTTGTCTCCTCGATGATCGTCATATCTGCGCTGACGGATGTATCGAAAGCCAGATCGAAACCGATCATGCGGAGAGCTGTGTAAATTTTATAAATGCTGTTGTCACCCGGTTTCATGCCGAACTCTTCACCGAGAGCCACACGAACGGCCGGAGCAACCTGAGCGATCACACGCTTCTTCGGATCAAAGATTGCGTTCCAAACTTTACCGTGGGACTTCTTGATTGTGATCGCACCTGTCGGGCAGACAGCGGCACACTGACCGCAGTTTACACAGTCTGTTTCAGCAAGCTTTTTGCCGAAGGCTGTGGAAACCTGCATGCCGGAACCGCGGTGTACGAAATCGATGGCGCCAACGCCCTGAATTTCGTTACACATACGAACACAGTCACCGCAAAGGATACATTTGTTCATATCACGAACGATCGCCGGAGAAGAAGAGTCGAGTTCATACTGCGGACGATAGTTGTTGAAACGTACTTCATACAGACCGAAACGTCTTGCAAGAGACTGGAGCTGACATTTCTGGTTCTTCTCACATGTTGTACAATCTCTGCAGTGGGAAGCAAGAAGCAGTTCCAGGATCATCTTTCTGTGATGATGGAGCTTCGGTGTATTTGTGCGGATTTTCATGCCATCCTTCGGAGGTGTGGAACAGGAAGCGATGATGCTTCCTCTCTCATCCTCAACCACGCACATACGGCATGCGCCGAAAATGGACAGTTCCGAAGAATAACAGAATGTCGGGATATTGATTCCGACTTTACGGATTACCTGAAGGATATTTTTTTCGTCTGTGAACTCTGCGCGGAGTCCATCAATGATCATATATTTAGCCATTTCTTTCTCCTCCTACACTTCTTTCACAGCGCCAAACGGACAGCCGTCAATACAAGCACGGCACTTGATACATTTTTCCATATCGATGTGGTGCGGCTGCTTCACAGTACCTGTGATCGCGCCAACCGGACACATACGTGCACACTTTGTACAGCCCTTACATAATTCCGGATCGATCTGCATGGAAACGAGAGCTTTACACTGGTTAGCCGGACATTTCTTATCCACAACGTGAGCAATATACTCGTCGCGGAAGTACTTTAATGTACTGCTTACCGGAGACGGAGCGGATTTACCAAGACCGCAGAGAGCGGTTTCGGAAATTGTGGAAGCCAGCTCTTCGAGAAGCTCGATGTGCTGCATTGTTCCGCGTCCCTCAACGATATCGGTTAAGAGTTCCAGCATACGTTTTGTACCTTCACGGCACGGAACGCATTTACCGCAGGACTCGTTCTGTGTGAAGTTCATAAAGAAGCGGGCAACTTCGACCATACAGCTCTTGTCGTTCATAACTACAAGACCGCCGGAACCAATCATGGCGCCAACTTTCTTTAAGGAGTCGAAGTCTAACTTCATATCTAAATGGTTTTCTGTCGGGCTGATGCATAAGCATCCGCCGGACGGTCCGCCAATCTGAACAGCCTTGAATTCGCCGCCCTTTACGCCGCCGCCGATATCAAAGATAACTTCGCGGAGTGTAGTTCCCATCGGAACCTCGATCAGACCTGTGTTATTAACATTACCTGTTAAAGCAAAAGCTTTTGTACCGTGGTTGTTGTCCGGACCGATGGTCTTGTACCATGCGGAACCCTTGTTGATGATCGGAGCCACGTTACAGAATGTTTCTACGTTATTTAATACAGTCGGTTTGTTGAAAAGACCATGCTCTACAGTACGCGGCGGTTTTACACGCGGCATACCGCGGTTGCCTTCGATGGAAGCAGTAAGAGCAGAACCCTCACCACAAACGAAAGCACCTGCACCCTGGCTGATTCTGATATCGAAATCAAAACCGGAACCAAGGATATTTTCACCAAGAAGACCAAGTTCTTTTGCCTGAGCGATCGCGATTGTTAAACGCTCAACTGCAAGCGGATACTCAGCACGAACATAAATGTAACCTGTGTGAGCCTTTGTAGCGATACCGGCGATGATCATGCCCTCTAATACACGGTGCGGATCACCTTCCATCATAGAACGGTCCATAAATGCACCCGGGTCACCCTCGTCACCGTTACATACAACGTACTTCTCCGGATCCTTCTGACGAAGAACCTGAGACCATTTTGTACCGGCCGGGAATCCGCCGCCGCCGCGGCCGCGAAGACCAGCTTCGGAAATCTCTTTTACGATATCTTCGGAAGTCATTTCAAATAAACATTTTTCAACAGCGCTGTAGCCGCCTACTGCAATGTATTCTTCGATGGACTCTGCGTTGATGTGGCCGCAGTGCTCGAGAGCCACACGTGTCTGCTGTTTGTAGAACGGAATTTCTTCCTGTTTCGGATAAGCAACGCCGTCTTTGTCACGGTAAACAAGACGATCAACAACTTCATTATTTAAAATACTCTTTTCGAGAATGTCTTCACAGTCCTCTACTTTTACTTTTGTATAAAGCCATCCCATCGGCTCAATACGAAGGAGCGGGCCCATCTCACAGAAGCCGTGACAGCCGCTCTTCTTAAGGCCTACTTCGCCTTCTTCGTGGTCGTGATCATGAACATCGAGAACCAGTGTACATTTGATTCCGCGCTCATCCATCATCTCTTTTAAACGGTCATAAATTTTTAAAGAACCGCCGGCTACACAGCCTGTACCGCCGCAGATTAAGATCTGTTTGCTCTGTGCATTTAAGGCTTTGGCGAATTCTTCACGTTTTACATTCAGTTCTTCTCTGGAATTGATTTTTGTAAGCATTATTCTCCCTTAGCCTCCTTTTCGCGGATTTCTTTCAGCATCGCACGTGCTTTTTCCGGAGTCATAGACGGGTAAACCACGTCATTTACAGTACAAACCGGAGCAAGGCCGCATGCACCGAGACAGGATACAGTTTCAACTGTGAACATCATATCGTCGGTTGTTGGCTTTTCTGCTGTTACGCCTAACTGTGTACGGATCTCTTCCAGGATCGGAACGGATTTACGAACGTGGCAAGCTGTTCCGTCACAGATCTTGATCACGTATTTTCCCTTCGGCTCCAGGGAGAAGTTTTCATAGAAAGTAGCAACGCCGTAAATTTTGGCTTCGCTGATCTTTAATTTTTTCGCCACATAGCATAATGCGTCCTGCGGCAGGTAACGGTATTCTTTCTGAATATCCTGCATGATCGCAATTACCAGTGACGGATCATAATTATGCGCACTAAGGATTTCATCCAGTTTTTCAATATTCATCTGACTCAAAGTGATCTCTCCTTTCCCCTTATATCTCATTCACCATGAAATCATTTCGTTAATTTTAACACAATGTTTTGTAAAAGTACAGTAGAAAATAGACAGATTTGCCAAAACTGGAAGTGGGTTTTTGGTTAAATAATTATATTATATAAAAATAAGGAAAATGTTCTTGACATGTTGACATGCTCGTGATAATATGTAATGTGCACTATTGTGGTGTCATGTGCCTTATGGCACCAGTATGCCCAAAAAGTGGAAGTTTTCGTGGTTGGGATGACTGAAAAGCAGAGAATCCCAGTCACAAGTTTTAATATAAAGAAAACAGGGGTGAAACGTCAATGGAGAAAAGCAGAATACGTCCGGTGCCGGCCGGTAAGAGCGTCAGGATGAGTTACTCAAGACAGAAAGAAGTTCTTGAGATGCCGAACCTGATTGAAATCCAGAAAGATTCCTATCAGTGGTTCCTTGATGAAGGTCTTAAAGAGGTCTTCGAAGATATCTCTCCGATCGCTGACTTTGCTGGTCACCTGAGCCTGGAGTTTGTAGACTTCACACTTTGCAGAGATGATATTAAGTACACAATCGAGGAATGCAAGCAGCGTGACGCTACTTATGCAGCACCTTTAAAAGTTAAGGTGAGACTCTGCAACAAAGATAAAGATGAAATCAATGAACACGAGATTTTCATGGGTGATCTGCCGTTAATGACAGATACCGGTTCCTTCGTAATTAACGGTGCCGAGCGAGTTATTGTAAGCCAGTTAGTACGTTCCCCTGGTATCTACTACGGCATCGACCACGATAAGATCGGTAAAGAGCTGTATTCCTGTACAGTAATCCCGAACCGTGGTGCATGGTTAGAGTACGAAACAGATTCTAACGATGTATTCTACGTTCGTGTAGACCGTACAAGAAAGGTTCCGGTAACAGTGCTCATCCGTGCACTCGGTTACGGAACAAACGCAGAGATCGTAGAGCTCTTTGGTGAAGAGCCGAAGATCCTTGCAAGCTTCGGTAAAGATACTTCCGACAACTACCAGGATGGTCTCTTAGAATTATATAAGAAGATCCGTCCGGGCGAGCCGCTTTCTGTAGACAGTGCAGAGAGCCTCTTAAACAGCATGTTCTTCGATGCAAGAAGATATGATCTTGCAAAAGTCGGCAGATATAAATTTAATAAGAAGCTTCACTTCAAGAACCGTATCGTTGGTCATGTTCTCGCTGAAGATGTTGTTGATATGGCAACAGGCGAGATCCTTGCAGAAGCAGGCAAGACAGTGACAAAAGAGCAGGCAGTTGCAATCCAGAACGCAGCCGTTCCGTATGTATGGATCCAGGCTGAGGAGAGAACTGCAAAAGTGCTTTCCAATATGATGGTAGACCTTGGTGCTTATGTTACATTTGATCCGGAAGAGGTTGGTGTTACTGAGCTGGTATTCTACCCGGTATTAGAAGGTATTCTCGAAAGAGCAGGCGAGATGAGCGAGGAAGAGTTAAAAGACGAGATCCGCCGCAACATCAGCGACCTGATTCCGAAGCATATTACTAAGGAAGATATTATCGCTTCCATCAACTATAATATGCACCTTGAGTACGAGATCGGTACAAAAGATGATATTGACCATCTTGGCAACCGTCGTATTCGTGCCGTTGGCGAACTGTTACAGAACCAGTACCGTATCGGTCTCTCCAGAATGGAGCGTGTTGTTCGTGAAAGAATGACAACACAGGATATGGACAATATCACACCGCAGTCCCTGATCAACATCAAGCCGGTAACTGCAGCTGTGAAAGAGTTCTTCGGAAGCTCCCAGCTTTCCCAGTTCATGGACCAGAACAACCCGCTTTCTGAGTTAACACATAAGAGACGTCTCTCCGCATTAGGTCCGGGCGGTCTTTCCAGAGAGCGTGCAGGTTTCGAGGTTCGAGACGTACACTACACACACTATGGCCGTATGTGTCCGATCGAGACTCCGGAGGGTCCGAACATCGGTCTTATCAACTCCCTTGCTACTTACGCAAGAGTAAACCCGTACGGTTTCGTTGAGGCTCCGTACCGTGTGGTTGATAAAACAGATGCTGCTAATCCGAGAGTAACGGATGAGGTTGTTTACCTGACAGCCGACGAAGAGGATAACTTCATCGTAGCTCAGGCCAACGAGCCGTTAGATGAGAACGGATACTTCATCCACAACAACGTATCCGGTCGTTTCCGCGAGGAAACATCTTCCTTCCAGAAACGTTCCATCGACCTGATGGATATTTCTCCGAAGATGGTATTCTCCGTAGCGACATCCATGATCCCGTTCCTTCAGAACGACGACGCGAACCGTGCGCTGATGGGTTCCAACATGCAGCGTCAGGCAGTTCCGCTTCTTGCAACAGAGGCTCCGGTCGTTGGTACAGGTATTGAGGCGAAAGCCGCTGTTGACTCCGGTGTTTGTGTAGTTGCAAAGAACTCCGGTATCGTAGAGCGTTCCGCTTCCAACGAGATCGTAATTAAGAGAGATTCCGATGGAAACAGAGATGTTTACCATCTTACAAAATTCTCCAGAAGCAACCAGTCCAACTGCTACAACCAGAAGCCGATCGTTTACAAGGGTGACCATGTAGAGGCAGGCGAGGTTATCGCAGACGGCCCGTCCACAAAGAACGGTGAGATCGCACTTGGTAAGAACCCGCTGATCGGATTTATGACCTGGGAAGGTTATAACTACGAGGATGCTGTTCTGTTAAGTGAGAAACTGGTTCAGAACGACGTTTACACTTCTGTTCACATTGAGGAATATGAGTGTGAATCCCGTGACACCAAATTAGGACCGGAAGAGATCACAAGAGATGTTCCGGGCGTTGGTGAGGATGCACTGAAAGACCTTGACGAGCGCGGAATCATCCGCATCGGTGCTGAGGTTCGTGCCGGTGATATC
>SVDR01000092.1 GCA_015057755.1 Lachnoclostridium sp. | reverse complement strand
TCCTTTGTCTACATGCACATTTCGCTTATTCTGTAATCTTCTTGCTTGCCTCGAATGCCTGCTCTAAATCAGCGATCAGAGTATCCACATCCTCAAGACCAACATGGAGACGGATCAGGTTTGTCGGAACATCCTGTGCTGCTGCCTCTTCCTCGCTCATACCTACGGTCGGCATTACGCAAAGGCTCTCGAAACCGCCCCAGCTTACGCCAAACTGGAACATCTTCAGAGAATAAACGAACTCTGTCGCCTGCGCTGCAGTTCCGTCATAAACAAATGCCATCAGACCGTTTGTCTTGCCTTTTAAGTATTTGTCAACCAGTTCTTTCTGCGGATGACTGTCAAGACCCGGATAGAATACCTGTTTTACACACGGATGCTGCTCTAACCATTTTGCAACCTTCAGGCCGCTCTCGCCATGCGCTTTCACACGAACCGGCATAGTACGAAGACCGCGGATCAGAAGCCATGCCTGATGCGGATCCATACATGCACCCATAAGTTCTCTCTCGTTGCAAGCAATCTGCTCGATGTTTTCCTTAGAACCTGCAACTACACCGGCGATGATATCGCTGTGGCCGCCCATATATTTGGAAGCGGTGTGGCAGATCAGATCGATGCCGTATTTGTACGGATTCTGGTGAAGCGGTGTTGCATATGTATTATCGATCACGGTGCCAATACCGTGCTCTTTTGCAATCTTTGCAACTTCCTCGATATCCTGCATATAAAGAGTTAAGCTGGATGGGCTCTCTAAATAAATGAGAGTTGTCTCCGGACGGATCGCTTTTCTGAACTCTTCCGGATCTACACCGTGTACAAATGTATGTGTCACACCAAATTTCTCAGCAAGATACTTTGTAATGAAAGTACGTGTCGGACCGTAAATGGTATGCGGAGCCACAATGTGACAGTCCTTCTTTACGAAATGCATGATCGCTGCGGAAATCGCACCCATACCGGAAGAGAAAACGGCTGCTGCCTCTGCACCTTCCAGTGCTGCGATCTTGCGCTCTGCAATGTCCATCGTCGGGTTGGAAACACGGCTGTATACGAATCCACTGTCCGGAATACCATTCTTCGGTGTCGGTTTTACGAACAGAGAGTTCTGGAAAATCGGCGGTACGATCGCACCCATAAACTGTGCGTACTCATCGCCCAAATGTGTACAAATATCCTGAGCTTTTGTGTAGTGCTCATCCTGTGGTTTAAGAACTGCCATATTTGACATCCTCCTATGTATCGTGTGGAATTAGAATTTACGAAATGATTATATCACTAAATAAACAATTGGGGAAGTAATATACCTCCCCAATCGCAAAATTTATTCAGAAATCATAATACTTAAAATTTCTGTGTTTGTCTCTTTCATACCTTCTTTTGCAAGACGTCCTACGCTGAGGATTGTATCCTCGATACCGGATTTAACGATACCGTCGCCATCCTCGAAGTTCTGGCCGCGGATATGCATATTGTAACCAATGATACCTGCGTCAACTGCCTCTGCGATCTTCGCTGCACAGGAAGCTTTCGCACCGTCACATACCATACCGGATACGATCGCAACTGCGTTGATCACTGTATGGATCACTGCCTCGAAGTCACCGCCGTTTAAGTAAGCAATACCTGCACCTGCGCCTGCACCTGCACTAACTGCGCCGCAGAATGCGGAAAGACGTCCGATCGGAGTCTTCTGGTGAATGGTTGTAAGGTCGGAAAGTGCCAGTGCACGGTACATCTTATCTTCGTCCACACCAAGCTCTTTTGCGTATACGATAACCGGAACAGATGCTGTAATACCCTGGTTACCGGAACCGGAGTTGATGATAACCGGAAGCTCACAGCCGTTCATTCTTGCGTCAGAACCTGCAGCAGCCATCGCACGTGCTCTTGTACGTACGTCTGTACCGTTCATGTCGATCAAAACTTTACCAATGTTTGCACCGTAATCGCCGCGGATACCTTCCTCTGCGATTGCCATGTTGCACTGAATCTGACGATCCAGCATCTCTTTAATATCAGCGATATCTACAGAATTAACAAAATCCCAGATGTCCTTCATCTTGAGAAGAGAACGGTCTGTCAGGCCTTCTTCGCTCTCGCCCTGAACTTCCACTTCCTGAAGGATCTCTCCGTTTTTCTCAATGAGAACGATGTTTGTATGATAGTTTACAATACGAACCTTGGAATAGTTCTCACCTTTATATAAAGTAACAATAATATCAAATGTAAGACCGTTGTCTACATGCTCAACGATAATCTCTGCAGTATCAAGGAATGTTCTCATACCTTTGATCTGCTCTTCTGTCACATGTGCGATAACCTCAAGCTCTTTCTCCGGATCACCGCCGATAATGCCTGCTGCTGCCGCTGCCGGAATACCTTTCAGACGGTTGGTATTCGGAACGATAACGGATTTCACGTTCTTAATAATACTTCCGCTGGCACCGATCACAACCTTCTCCGGAACCTCACCTAACACCTTGCGAGCCACTGCTGCTGCATAAGCAAGAGCGATCGGCTCTGTACAACCCATAGCCGGTTTTAACTCTTCCTCAAGAATCTTTACATAAGCACCATACTTTAAATCAGTCTTCAGCATTTCCAAATACCATCCTTCCTAAGTAAAAATAAATGTAAAAGCCACACTTGCGCATCTTATATTCTTACTGTATCATAAAATTATCCAAAAGTAAAATTTAACGTTTTAAATATATCATTAAAATTATTTAAACCATTTTAACGATAACAAAGGAGGAATTCCATCCATGGAACTTCGTGAAATACAGACATTCATTCAGGCTGCCCAGTTAAAAAGTTTCTCCAAAGCCGCCCAGGCTCTTGGCTATTCCCAGGCAGCCGTGACCATTCAGATTAAAAACCTGGAAGAAGAGCTGGGTATCCACCTGTTCGACCGCATCGGAAAGCAGACCATCCTTACCCATCAGGGCAGTATCTTCTATAATTATGCGATTTCCATTATGAAAGATTTGTCGGAAGCGAAAGCTGCCGTGACAGAGACCGAAGACCTGAACGGTGTTTTAACCATCGGAACCATCGAGTCCATCTGTGCTTCTATTTTCCCACAGCTGCTGGAACGATTCCACGAACTGCATCCCAATGTAAAGATCAGCATTGTTCTGGATTCTCCGGACGTATTGCTGGACCGTATGAACAAGAACGCCATTGATCTGGTCTACCTTCTGGACCAGCGAATCTATGACCATAAATGGGAGAAAGTCTTAGAGGAGCCTGAAGACATCTTTTTCGTTGCCTCCTCTGAACATCCATGTGCAAAGAAAGCATCTTCCTCTAAAAAACCGCTGGAACTGGACGACATTCTCCCGGAGCATTTCCTGCTGACAGAAAAAAATGCCAGCTACCGTTTCGTACTTGACCGATATCTGGCCGCCAATAATAAAAAGATCGATCCTTATCTGGAAATCGGAAACACAGAATTCATTATCAATCTGCTGAAACACAATGCAGGTCTCAGCTTCCTTCCGGAATTTTCCGTCAAAAACGAAGTAACGGCAGGACACCTGAGCATCCTGCCGATCAAAGACTTCCATATGAGGATCTGGCGTCAGATCCTGTATCACAAAGACAAGTGGATCACAAGAGAAATGAATGCCTTTATCGCCCTTGCAAAAGAGATCTCCTAAGCCTCTTTTTTCACCACAAACTTTGGTAAAATAACCATGATGAGCACAACTACAACAAATGCCGTACTGGAGAGAATGGTCAGATCATAATTGCCCGTCATATCGTACATCGTTCCGAACAGAGTATTGAACGGAGCAGAGATCAGCATACCAAACATGGATACATACGAATACGCGCTTGCATAAGTGTCACCCTTCCAGAACAGTCTGCAGAACAGCGGCATGAGCACGGTAGAAAGAGGCATTGTAATACCGTATAATAATGCACCTGCCATCATCGGAGCCGTGGAACCCACAAAAATCAGAGCATGTCCCACGATCGCAACCAGAATGGACATAATGAAGATCTTGATTACACCGAAGGAATCGCAAAGTTTTCCTAAGAATAGCTTTGTTGTCATATTTCCGCAAAGCGCCAGGGAAGTTAAAAGCGCTGCTGTCGCCATCGGAAGTCCTGCCTCGAGTCCGCAAGACGGAAGGAAGGAATTCAGATAAGAACTGATGATGGAACATGCATAGGCGGTTAAGGAAATATAGAAAATCGGCTGTCTTGCAAAATCGCTGAATTTCTCTTTCTTCGCTGCACCCTTTGTGTCTGCTTTTGCCACATACGTATCATCGGCACCGTACGGAAGCATTCCGATATCTTCCGGTTTATATCTCAAGATAAATAAGGAAAATGGAAGGATCAGAACCATAACCGCAACACCGATGATCATATAGCTGGTTCTCCAGCCATACGCCGGAATCAGCATACCAAGCGCGCTGCTTCCGATCATTCCCACTAATCCGGAGAATGCTGCGGAAATACCAACTGCTGTTCCGGTATTTTTATAGAACCAGTTGCCCAGCAGGATCGGCGCCGGAATCACACCGATAAACGCTGCCGCACATCCCTGGATGATTCCAAATACATAGAACTGCCAGAGGGATGTGAAAGTTCCCTGTAAAATGCTGATACCACCCATGATCACGGTTGCCACGCTGACGATCACACGCACATCTTTCTGGCGGAACAGCTTTGCCACGTACGGCATCGTAAGCGCCTGAGCCATCGTGAACAAGGTTCTGAATAATGTAAATTTGCCCATCTCAAAGCCAAGATCATTGCAGACCGGAGAAAAGAACACTCCGGCACAGTTGCTGACGAGGCCAAGACCTGCACCCTGCATCATGCAGCATGCGATCAAAATGAGCCATGCATAATGCATCGTTTGTTTCTTTGGCTGCATTTGAATTATCTCCTTTCAAGAAGTGCTTTACCCGCACATACCGATGTCTGTGCACGCCATAAACATTTCGCACAGTAGAGGCATTTACCCGGGTCCTTGCCTTCTTTCACATCATTTGCCCAGTTATAGTTTACCAGAACACCGCGTCCAATATTGATCATATCACAGTTTGTGTCTTCCAGAGCTGCTTCTGCCATCTCTCCATTCTGGATACCGTAAACTGCAAATACCGGAACAGAAACGGCTTCTTTGATCCGCTTTCCACCGTAAACAGCCGCTGCAAACGGATAATCCTCCGGTTTGATCTGGTCTGCATCCTGAGAAAATCCATAGGAAACATTGATAAAATCAATACCGTGAGCTTCCAGCCATTTCGCATGTGCGATACCGTCCTCGATGGTCGGCTCGAAAGCGCCAAGACGGATACCGACGATAAATTCCTCCGGAACCACCTTGCGGATTCCTTCCAGAATGTTCTTCACGATCAGCATATCATCCGCGTTGTACTCGTCCGTTCTCTTATTGACCCTGCGGTTCATAAACTGGCTCAGGAGATAGCTGTGACAGCCGTGCAGTTCAACTCCGTCGTAGCCTGCTTCGTAGGCACGTCTCACTGCCTGAATATATTCATTTTCCAGAACATGAATCTCTTCCACAGTCAGCTCACGTCCGTGCTTCTCGATGTCTTTATGGATCACTGTATAATCACTCGGACACACACGGTCTTCCTCGGAAGCGATCACACCTGCATGATGGATCTGCACAAAGATCGGAACGCCCTCTTCATGTACCGCATCAACGATCTTTTTCAGTCCCGGAATGTGCGCATCATCCCAGATGCCAAGCTGATCTCCGGACAGTCTGCCCGGGCGGTTGATACAGGTCGCCTCCTGGATCACCAGTCCGCATCCGCCTTTTGCGATCGCACGATAATGATTAACACTCTTTTCTGTTACCATACCGTCATCTCCGTTCCAGCCAAAACAAACCATCGGCGGTACGCAGATTCTATTCTTAATCTCTAATCCCTTTAAACTCCAAGAATTAAATAACTTGCTCATCTTGTTCCTACCTTTCTTACTGGGAATACTGCTTATAACCTAGAATTATATTGTACCACTCTTTCGGCTCTTTTCCTAGATTTTTTCTATCTTTTTTCATAAATAACTTGCATGATAATTGAGAAGTCATTATAATAGGACAAAAGTGCTAAAATGACACTTTTGCACAGTGCATTATTAGCACAGCGAAAATGAACGAAATGTTGGCACTCGGCCGGCAGAATGGAGGAGAGATAATTATGGCAAAGAAAGATATCGATTGGGCTAATCTTGCGTTTGGATATTCCAAGACTGATTACAGATATGTTTCCAACTACAAAAACGGTGCATGGGATGAGGGTACTCTGACAACAGACGATAAGGTTGTATTAAATGAGTGCGCATGTGTATTCCAGTACGCTCAGACATGTTTCGAAGGTTTAAAAGCTTATACTACAGAAGACGGTCACATCGTGGCATTCCGCCCGGACTTAAACGCAGAGCGTTTACAGACATCCGCAGCACGCCTTGAGATGCCGGTATTCCCGAAAGAGCGTTTCATCGACGCGATCACACAGGTGGTTGCAGCAAACGAAGATTTCGTTCCGCCGTATGGTTCCGGCGCAACTCTTTACATCCGTCCGTATATGTTCGGTTCTGATCCGATCATGGGCGTAAAACCGGCAAACGAGTACCAGTTCCGTGTATTCTGTGCTCCGGTCGGTCCGTACTACAAAGGCGGTGCGAAACCGATCTCCGTACGTGTTACAGATTATGACCGTGCTGCTCCAAACGGTACAGGTCATGTAAAAGCCGGTTTAAACTATGCAATGAGCTTACAGCCGATCGTAGAAGCACACAAACTCGGTTTCAATGACAACCTTTACTTAGATCCGGCAACAAGAACATACGTGGAAGAAGCAGGCGGCGCAAACTTCATGTTCATCACAAAAGACGGTACTTTCGTAACTCCGAAGTCCTCCAGCATCCTTCCGTCCATCACACGCCGTTCTCTCTGCTATGTAGCTGAGCACTATCTTGGCTTAAAAGTTGAAG
>SVDR01000091.1 GCA_015057755.1 Lachnoclostridium sp. | reverse complement strand
CTTAACTGCTGTCTCTCTACCTTTTCTTACTAACTGGTTAAATGTTGGCATTCTTTTCACCTCCTGTGATATTGACTGTTCGGTTGCTGCTTATTCAGCCTTATGCGTTTCGACTTTTTGCCCTCTTTTTTGTCAACAAAAAATGAGGCGCACCCGTCGCACGCCTCATTATTATATACACGCTTTTTTCGGTTGTCAAGGAGAAAAACTCAAATTTTTCTTAAAAATACAAGGTTTTTTCGCCATGACACGCCCGGTCAAGTTGTCTCATTTTTGTTTTTGTGGATTTTGACGAAAAACGGCTCGTAACCGCATTTTTTTCTTACACTAACCGTCAAGCAGATTTACCAGAAGCAGATCCATATTCGGGAAAATCGAAATGACCATCAGCATTCGTACGATCTGCAGCACGATCAGGTTCGGGCTGTTGACACCAATATCTGCTGAGATCAGCGCCATATCCGTCGCACCGGCCGGAGTTACCATCAACATGCTTTCACGCTTGCTGATTCCGCAAACTTTGTGAATGATGTTTCCCGTAATAAATGCATTGATCATGTACATACCGACAATTATGATCGCCGGAATGATCAGATGCGGGAGCATATACAATGTGTCCAGACCGACCGAACATCCTATGTAAGCACCGCTCAGAATCTGAGCTGCGCGTTTGATCCATTTCGGATATACGATTGGAACACCTGCCAGCTTCAAAATCAGGATTGTGATGATCGCAAAGAGAAGGGCACCAGACGGAACTCCGAGCTTTCTGCCGATGACACCAAAGACACCTGCCAGAAGAAGTGTACCGACTGTTACCGGAACAGAACTGGATGCTTTCTTCTTAACAACTGCAGTCTCGCTCTTCTCTACCACAGTCTCGCCTTCACTCTTCGTCACCAGCATGATCAGACCAGGGAATGCTCCGATACCAACCACCATGCGGACGAACTGCATGATCACAACCGGAGGCATCTGAGCGCCCAGTTCCGATGCGATCAATGGTGTGTCTGACATTCCGCCCGGAACACAGCACATAAAAGAGGTAAGACGATCCAGCGGACCAAATTTGTAAACCAGCGTTCCGGCTATCAGATTAACTGCCACAAGGGATGCCATCACGATCAGGAACGGTTTGTAAATGGTCTTCATCTTTGCCAGATCTTCCCGGTCAACGGAGCTTCCGATAAATGCACCTGCAATGATCTGTGCGATCAGTCTCGCGGTAAAAGGCATCTCTGCCATACCTGCTGTCAGAGAAAGAACCGTAGTACCGAGGATACCGCCTACCAGAACACCTCCCGGAACCTTTAATTTCAAAAACAACATGCCGCCCGCCAGACTGGCAAGTAACGTTAAAATAATATTTGTCATAACACATATCCTCCATGGCGAAATTCCATGCCATGCTTTTTCTCAGCAAACAAATTACTTGTTCAGGCAGAACATATTGGTTGTTGTTTCCAAAAGCAGTTTTCCATTTTCATCTGTTACAATACCACGCACGATCACGATAGAACGTCCGCGTTTTACAATATCGCCTTTTGCGATGATCAATCCTGCAGATACGTTTCCGATAAAGTTTACATGAGCGCTCTGTGTCACATATTTTCTTCCGTCAGCACGCGCTGTCAGACCGGTCACCACATCGGCAAGAGAATACAGCAGACCTCCGTGAACCTGGCCCATAATATTCAGACCATCCGGATGAACTTCCATACGGATCTCACTGGTTTCTGTACCGATCTCTGTAATATACATATGGTTATGCTGCATAAACGGATTATTTGCAAGGTACTCATCCGGATTCAGCACATTAAATTTCTTATCTTCCATTTTTCTTCCTCCATCAGTTATCGAGATATTTGTCGATATTATTCTTCGCTAATCATAGCACAATTATTCTGTTTTCACAATGCTAAAGGTAATAAAGCCAGGTATCACACTATACCATATTTTATGTATGAATATAATTGAATAAACTTTATTGTAAAAGCACATATCCCGAGAGAAATAGGTGTTTTCAGAACAGATCATAGAATTTCGTCGGTACTTAGGCGGTGTTTTTTAGCGCCTCAGTACCGCTACGTAATTCTCTGAGTGCGAACGTATCTGTTCGAAAATTCCTATTTCTCTCGGGATAGTTTTTACATAAGTTTACTCAATTATATACTTATTCCTTCTATTATATATACGACTGTTCCACATGCACCACCGCAAAGGTTTTATCCCAGTGTTTCAGCACCAGCTTCTCCAACCCTTCCTGTACCTCTTCATTGGTCATATGAAATCCATACGGAACCACTGCATCAAAAATCAGATTTGTGTGAGTTGGTCCCTGGACCATACGAAAGTCGTGAATCGAAATACCCGGAAGTTCAGAATTGATGTGTGTCAGAAGTTCATGTTTCATTTCTGTTATGACTTCATTGTCCGTTTCCAGTGGATCCATATGTATTACAGCCTCACAGCCAAGCTGTTCTTCCAGTTCTTTTTCGATATGATCGATCAGATCATGAAGAGCAATAATGTCTCCGTTGGCCGGAACCTCTCCGTGGAGGGAAACCATACGTCTGCCAGGACCATAATCATGCACCACAAGGTCATGGATTCCGATGATTTCTTCGTGGGACATTACAATTTCACGAATGTTGTTTACAAATTCCTTCGATGGCGGTCCGCCGAGCAGCGGATCGATGGTGTCTTTTGCAGCTTTCCACCCCGCATAAAGGACCAAAATCGAAACCACAAGGCCACACCATCCATCGATCTGCAATCCGGTACATTTCGCAGCCACCATAGAAACCAGTACCGCAAACGTCGCCACAGAATCACTCAAACTGTCTGTCGCAGTCGCCTTCATGGCTTCTGAATCGATTTTGTTTCCGATAGAACGATTATAATAGCACATATACAGCTTTACACAGATGGAGATTATGAGAATCGCCACCGTCAGTGCACTTGTCTCTACCTGATGTGGATGGAGAATTTTATCGATCGCGGATTTAAAAAGCTCAAACCCCATCAGAATGATCAGCATTGCCACGCCAAGACCAGATAAATATTCAAATCTTCCATGTCCAAACGGATGATCTTTATCCGGCTTCATTCCGGAAAATTTGAATCCAACCAATGTAATGACAGACGAACCCGCATCAGACAAGTTATTAAAAGCATCTGCCGTGATCGCAATGGACCCGCTCAGCACACCTGCCAGATACTTCCCGGCAAACAATACAACATTCAAAGCAATTCCTACCATACTGCAGAGCATTCCGTATGCTCTCCGCACTTCTGCATTTTCACTCTGTTCTTTGTTCTTGATGAACATTCCTGCTAATAAACGAATCATATGATATTATTTTCCTCTAACCTGAGTTTCCCTTTGCTAACTATTATAATATTACAACAGCGAGGGAATTCCTTCCCTCGCTGTATTATAACATCTTTTTAGATTTCGTCGTTCATATCGTCTTCGTTTAAGATGATCTCTTCTGCTTCCTCAATCGGAGCATCTTCCATCACAACATCCTCAACGATTTCCTCAACTTCTTCTACGATCTCATCTGTACCGAGTTTGATGTTGCGATAACGCTTCATACCTGTACCAGCCGGGATCAGTTTACCGATCAGAACGTTTTCTTTCAGACCGATCAGGTGGTCAACTTTACCGTTGATCGCTGCCTCTGTCAGAACTTTTGTTGTCTCCTGGAAGGACGCTGCGGATAAGAAGGAATCTGTAGCAAGGGATGCCTTTGTGATACCGAGCATTACCTGCTTACCTTCTGCCGGCTGCTTGCCTTCTGCGATAAGAGCCTCGTTCATCTCGTTGAAGTCGAGTACGTCCATGGATGTTCCCGGAAGTACCTCGGAATCTCCGCTCTCTTCGACACGGATCTTCTTTAACATCTGATGTACGATCATCTCGATGTGCTTATCGTTGATTTCTACACCCTGGAGACGGTATACACGCTGTACCTCGCGGAGCATGTAATCCTGTACTGCACGAACACCCTTAACTTTCAGGAGGTCATGCGGGTTGATAGAACCTTCTGTAAGAACATCACCGGCCTCAAGAACCTGACCGTCAAGAGCCTTGATTCTGGAACCGTACGGGATCAGGTAAGTCTTGGAGTTACCTGTCTCCGGATCTGTAACGATGATTTCACGTTTTTTCTTTGTATCTTTGATTGTTACAACGCCGCCAAACTCAGCGATGATTGCAAGACCCTTCGGACGTCTAGCCTCGAAAAGCTCCTCAACTCGCGGAAGACCCTGTGTGATATCGCCGCCGGCTACACCACCAGTATGGAATGTACGCATTGTAAGCTGTGTACCCGGCTCACCGATGGACTGAGCAGCGATGATACCAACAGCCTCACCAACCTGTACCGGCTGACCTGTTGCCATGTTCGCACCATAACACTTCGCACAAACACCGATGTGGCTCTTACATGTTAATACTGTACGGATCTTAACAGAATCTCTGCCGAGCTTGTTAAGAACTTTGATAACAGCTGCTGCACGCTTCGGAGTACACATATGGTTAGCCTTAACAACTACTTCTCCTGTATCCGGATCAACGATTGTCTCAGCAATGTATCTGCCTGTTAAACGCTCTTCCAGGCTCTCGATCATTTCCTTACCATCGGAGAATCCTGTGATCTCCATGAACGGAATCTCTTTGCCTTCGCAGCAGTCAGTCTCACGGATGATAAGATCCTGGGATACGTCTACAAGACGTCTTGTCAGGTAACCGGAGTCGGCTGTACGAAGAGCTGTATCGGACAGACCCTTACGAGCACCGTGAGCGGAAATGAAGTACTCAAGTACGTCAAGACCTTCACGGAAGTTGGACTTGATCGGAAGTTCGATTGTGTGACCTGTTGTATCAGCCATAAGACCACGCATACCGGCAAGCTGTTTGATCTGCTTATCAGAACCACGGGCACCGGAGTCAGCCATCATGTAGATGTTGTTGTACTTATCCAGACCTGTTAACAGATCGTGTGTAAGCTGATCGTCAGTTCTCTTCCAAACGTCGATAACTTCTTTATAACGCTCTTCCTCTGTGATAAGACCACGGCGGAAGTTCTTAGCGATCTTGTCTACAGTAGCCTCTGCATCAGCAAGTAACTGCTTCTTGGAAGCCGGAACTGTCATATCGGAGACAGATACAGTCATAGCTGCCCTTGTGGAGAACTTATAACCGATCGCCTTGATATCGTCCAGTGTAATTGCTGTCTGCATAGCACCGTGTGTATTGATAACCTTCTCAAGAATCTGCTTTAACTGTTTCTTCTTAACAAGGAAATCTACTTCCATCTTGAGCTCGTTGCCCGGAATTGTTCTGTCAACGAAGCCAAGGTCCTGCGGGATGATCTCGTTGAAGAGGATACGTCCTACAGTTGTCTCGATAACACCAGTCATCTCAGTGCCATCTGCCATTGTTCTGGAAACTCTTACTTTGATCTTGGAATGCAGTGTGATCGCACCGTTCTCGTAAGCAAGAATTGCCTCATTTTTGCTCTTGAAGTACTTGCCTTCACCATAAGCACCAGGTCTGTCCTGTGTCAGATAGTAGATACCAAGAACCATATCCTGGGACGGAACGGCTACCGGACCACCATCAGACGGTTTTAACAGGTTGTTCGGGGAGAGAAGCAGGAATCTGCACTCTGCCTGAGCCTCCATTGTAAGCGGAAGGTGTACAGCCATCTGGTCACCGTCGAAGTCCGCGTTGAACGCTGTACATACGAGCGGATGAAGTTTGATCGCTTTACCTTCTACAAGGATCGGCTCGAACGCCTGGATACCAAGTCTGTGAAGAGTAGGAGCACGGTTTAACATAACCGGATGCTCTTTGATTACATCTTCCAGAACGTCCCAAACCTGAGTCTCGAGACGCTCAACCATCTTCTTCGCATTCTTGATGTTGTGTGCTGTGCCGTTAGCTACGAGCTCTTTCATAACGAACGGTTTGAACAGCTCGATCGCCATCTCTTTCGGAAGACCACACTGGTAGATCTTGAGTTCCGGTCCTACTACGATTACGGAACGTCCGGAGTAGTCTACACGCTTACCGAGAAGGTTCTGACGGAAACGACCCTGTTTACCCTTTAACATATCGGAAAGGGATTTGAGAGCACGGTTGCCCGGGCCTGTTACCGGTCTTCCGCGGCGGCCGTTGTCGATCAGGGCGTCTACAGCCTCCTGCAGCATACGCTTCTCGTTACGAACGATAATGTCCGGAGCGCCAAGCTCAAGAAGTCTTGCAAGACGGTTGTTACGGTTGATGATTCTTCTATATAAATCGTTTAAGTCGGATGTTGCGAAACGTCCGCCGTCAAGCTGTACCATCGGGCGGATATCCGGCGGAATTACCGGAATCACGTTCATGATCATCCACTCCGGTTTGTTGCCGGAGTTCAGGAATGCATCAACAACCTCAAGGCGCTTGATGATTCTTGCGCGCTTCTGGCCGGAAGCATCCTTTAACTGAGCTCTTAACTCATCGGAATCTTTCTGGAGGTCAATGCCTCTTAATAATTCCTGAATGGCCTCGGCACCCATTCCTACGCGGAATGTGCCGTAGCCATATTTTTCGATTGCATCGCGGTATTCTTTCTCAGAAAGAACCTGCTTTAACTGGAGGCCTGTTGTACCTGCATCCAGTACGATATAAGAAGCGAAGTACAGAACCTTCTCCAGGACTCTCGGAGAGATATCCAGGATGAGACCCATACGGCTCGGAATACCCTTAAAGTACCAAATATGGGAAACCGGAGCGGCCAGAGCAATATGGCCGATACGCTCACGACGTACGCTTGCTTTTGTTACTTCAACGCCACAGCGGTCGCAGATTACGCCTTTATATCTGATTTTCTTATACTTACCACAATGACACTCCCAGTCCTTGCTCGGTCCGAAGATCTTCTCACAGTACAGGCCGTCTTTTTCCGGCTTTAATGTTCTGTAGTTGATAGTCTCCGGTTTTTTAACCTCACCGAAAGACCACT
>SVDR01000090.1 GCA_015057755.1 Lachnoclostridium sp. | reverse complement strand
ACTGTCCTACAGTTTCGCTGTGGCTACTTACGTTGGCCAGAACTACGGTGCAAAAGAGCATGGACGCATCAAAGATGGTATGAAAGCGGCCACTTTACTGTCGATTATCACCTCTTTGGTGATCACTGTGTTATTGATCGTGTTTGGCCGTCCGATGACCATGATGTTTATTTCGGCTGATTCTGCAGCGCTGATGAAAGCTGCCGGAGATACGGCGTATTTGTATCTTGTATACATGGCGGTCTTCCTGCCGATCCTGTATTTGCTGTATGTGTACCAGGCGGCGCTAAACGGTACGGGAAATACCATGGTTTCTGTGGTTTCCGGTGTGATTCAGCTGTTCCTTCGTGTGGGAATCGCACTGATCGTCGGCATGACCGGTTATGCCAACGGAATCTTTATAGCGGAGGTGGCTGCGTGGTGCGGCGGTGCCGGTTATATGATCATAAAATATTACAGGAGTGTACATAAAGTTCTGATTGTTCCAAATAAAGGATAGATGAGTATGGATAAAAAACTATTTTTGAGTTACGGTCATCCGGAAACAAGCATTTGCTTGAAGATCTGTGATCATCTCAGAGCCAACGGCTTTGATGTGTGGCTGGACCAGGATGATATTAAAGAAGGAAACGATTGGAGACGAAAGATTTTTGAGGGCATCAGCGAGAGCAATGGTGTCCTCGCCTGTCTTTCCAGGCATTCTTGCCGAAAGCCGGGCGTTTGTCTCAATGAATTGAGCATTGCAGTCGGTGTCAAGGGCGGAAACATTAAGACCATTCTTCTGGAAAATGAAGAAGCGGTGGTGCCGCCGGCAGAACTTTGCCACTCCCAGTGGCTGGACATGCATGACTGGAAAGAGTGGGAGTCTCGCGGTGAAGAGGAATTTGAAGACTGGTTTTCCTCTAAAATGAAGACATTGGTCGAAATGTTAAAACGAGACGGCGAGTTTGCCGGTGAGATCGAGTCTGTTCGAAAAATCTTAAATCCGCTGATCAGCCGGTCACGTCAGAGTGCATTACTGGCGAAGGCGTTTTGGGGCCGTGCATGGCTGGCAGATGAGGTGGAAAAATGGCTGCGTGATAACGATGCCGACCGTATGTTGGTTCTGTACGGAGAACCCGGTATCGGTAAAAGTGCCTTTGCAGCCAACTATATGCATTATCATGAAAAGGTTGTGGGCGGTATTTTCTGCGAACGGAATCATGTGCATTTCAATGATCCGGAAAATATCATTCGCTCCATTTCCTACCAGCTGGCCTGTCGCTTGCCGGCATATCGAAAAGCACTGATTCAGATTTTTGGAAATGGAGATAATTTAAAGGATAAAACGGTTTCTGAATTGTTTGATATGCTTCTTTCAGAGCCGCTTCAACACTTATACATTGACGGCGGCCATGAAACCCTCTGCTTCATCATCGACGGTCTTGACGAGTGCGGTGATGAAAAGGACAATGATCTTGCAAGAACATTAAAGCAGTATGCCGACCGGCTTCCGAATTGGCTTAGATTTCTGGTGACCACAAGAGAGCTGGCATCGGTAACTTCCATTTTCGGAAATATGAATTCCATGAAACTGCAGGGTTCCATGGAGAGAAATATGGTCGATATTCGGACTTATTATGAGTCCTGTCTTGAGACCGAATTGCAGCAGATTCCATCAGAATCAGAGCGCAATAAAGTGCTGGATCGACTGACTGAGGCCAGCAAGGGCGTGTTTTTATATGCGGAATTGATGGCTAACAGTATCCATAACGGAAACCAGTCCATTACAGATTTGGAACATTTCCCGGATGGTCTGTCAGCCATGTTCTACCAGTGGTTTGAAGGAAGCTTTCCGAAACATGAGGAATATGAGCAGAAATACCGTCGTTTCATCAGCACCATGCTGGCAATTCCGGAGGGTATTCCGACAAACATGGTGACTTCCTTGCTGGGCGTGGATGAGAACCGGGAACACGATATTCTTCTGAAGATGCAGATCCTTTTGGCCAACAATACCAACTGGCTCGGGGAGAAAACATGGAAGTTCTCCCATCAGTATATCGGAGAATGGATCCGGAGTGACGAAGCGGGTAGGTTTTATTGTTCCGCAAACGTTGGTGCAGATCTTATCAGTCGATATTTACAGGAGAAATATCAGAAAGAGTCCGCTCATATGACATCATGGGAAATGTTTACGTTCCTTGACGATTCCTTTGACATGGAAGAATCGGTAAAAACGAAGGTTTTGAAGGATAATAAATTCCTGGAGCAGGCAGTTTCTCTGGCTGATACGTATGCATTGGATGAGGAGGTATTCTGTGCTCGTGTATGTTATGAGCGGTTGGAGCGGTTTGTGTATGACAGTGAAGCACAGGCTGAAAGCCAATTGGGAAGAATGACGCGAAAAAAGCTTGCACGATTATCAGAAGGAATAGAAAAACGATTAGGTATTCTTGATCGATTAGATATGTTGGTCGATGGAAATATGAAAGATCAAACGATGGGACAAATGCTTGAAAAAGGAAAAACCGCAGACTTGGTGGAGATGGTACGAGAATCATTGAAATCCGGGTATAAGAATCTGGGTTATCATATTTTGATCGATGACATTGCAGATAGCGTTTTGTTCCGAACCTTTGAGCAAGCGCGTATTCGGATGAAGGAGGGAATCAAAGAACTTAAGGTGCAGGAACGAGATCGAAAGCAGTTCCGTGGGCCGGTTTTGACAATCCCGATGACATTGATCGTCGTATTGTTGACGATTGCTCGTTTATATTTTGCATATATAGATGGTATCAATGATCCGGATTATGAGTGGATGGGCCATTTTTTTCTCCGTCGTCAGATTCTTACAATGATTTTTGAATGTGCAGTTTTATTGACGGCGATTTCCTATTATAAGAAGGATTTGTCAATCGTTGGAAAGACGAGAGCAAAAAGCATTCGTCATTTGATTTCGGCCATGTTGTGGGGTGTTTTTCTGTATATCATGGCCTATGCGTATTCTGATTTTGTATTCTTTGCAGGCTTGCTTGCGGTTATTCTTTTTTATTGGCTGTGGGATTATCCGAAAGAAGAGACTAGAAAACCTCAGAAGGGTTACTGGGGAGAAATTGGGTTCGGAATCCTGATCAGCATGTATTTATTGGCTAAGGGATCTATGTATTATCTTCGTTCCTTGATAGCTGATTTTTGGCCGCTGATTATTATGGCGCTGTCGATGACACTTCTCTATAAAGAAGAGACAGAAGAAATGAAGTCTCAGAAGCGTCGACCGGTACTTTGGTCTGTCATCTATTATGCAATCGCGATCATCCTGTTGAGTCTGGCTACTTATAATGTATATACTTACGGCAAATTCAGCTGGACGGATTATACAGATCAGATTCGATGGATTTATATGTTATTGGTTGCAGATACGGCGTACTTGCTGTTTGCCCGTCCCAATGTGGATGAATTGGTCAAGTACAGCAAAAAGATGCACCATAAATCATTGTTTGATCTGGATTTGAAAGAGGGGATGGACGAACAGGAGATCCTGAACAAGATTCGATCCAAGATGCCTCACCGAATCGTGATGACGATTTTTGCAAATTTTGCGGCAATGATCGGATTGATCGCAATGAGTCCTCGTGTTCGCGAAATCGCAGTCAGCCTTTACCATGAGATCATGGGCTATGATTCTTACCAAAATCTTGGCTGGATCTCCCATAGAATGAATGCGGTTTCTCAGAGTTATCATGGAGACTACTCGACGTTGAACAGCCAGAGTTTTATCTCTCAGAATTTACCGCTTTCCTGGATCCACCATCATTACGGTTTGGTACTCATGTTGGTAATTCTAGGACTTTGTATCATGCTTCTGGTCTTTATGAAACGTTACATGCAGCCGGAAATCGAAAGCAGATTTGTGATTTCTGTACAGAAACTGATCCTGTTTTCTTTCGTGTTCCAGACTGCATTGGGAATTGCTGCAGAACTGTTTTTATTTACCAATACCACAGTGAAGGTGATCTTCCTTGGTGATACGTCATCGCTGTTATTATGGATCTTGTTCATGCGGATCGGAAAAATCAGAAACAAGAGACGTACGGTACGGAAAGAGAGGTAGCCTATGAGTAAATGGATGGACAACTGGTTATATGAACGGGATAAAAGATCAATTGAAAAGCAGTTGGACCGATGTTATCGGGAATTGATGGAGATATGTGGGGAGATTTGCAATAAGTATAGCGATATTCCGAAGCCAATCCTGCAAGATTATTTGAACTGTGAATGTATAGAGAAACCGAAAAGTGAATACAGATCCAGATCTGGAAGAATAATTAAAAATTATGTTTTTCCTAAAAAAGTGCTTGAAATCGACCAAAGGACATTAAAGAAATATCCTGAGTTAAAAGAGGATATCATAATTTACATTACAAAAAAAGGGGATTTTTCGAGTTATTGTTATAAACTAAGGAGACTTAAAGAGTGGAAAGAAGATGAGTTTGAAGAAGATTATATTATGCACCATTTAGGATTCTAATGTTGGTTGCAGGCGAAACAGCAACGGTTCTTTTCTGCTTTAAAGAAATAACGTTGAAAAATCTTCTATATTGTGTTATGATGGTGTGAATATGAAAGAAAACGGGGCAAATTGTCAAACAATGATTTGCCCCCGAAATGAAAAGAGGGATGAAATGGAGACGATCAAGATCAAGTATCATAGTGATCAAATTGATAAATTGACCTATATCGACGGGAAATCCGACTGGATCGATCTGAGAGCGGCGGAGGAAGTGGAGTTTAAAGCTGGAGAGTTCAAAATGGTGAACCTTGGTGTATCGATGAAGCTTCCGGAGGGTTACGAGGCACATATCGCACCGAGAAGCTCTACGTTTAAGAATTACGGACTGCTTCAGGTGAATTCGGTCGGTGTTGTGGACAATACCTACTGCGGAGATGAGGATATCTGGCGCTGGCCGGTGTATGCCACAAGGGACACGGTGGTGCATGTCAACGACCGTGTCTGCCAGTTCCGTATTATGAAGAACCAGACGAAGCTGGTATTTGAGGAGACGGAGCATCTGAGCGACGAAGCGCGGGGAGGCTTTGGGTCCACAGGCATTAAATAGGACAGAATAAAGAATGACAGAATAATTACGAGGGAGAGACAAAGATGGAAAACAAACTAGAACGAAAATATGGTCTATTTACAGCGATATGTATGGTAGTCGGAATTGTAATCGGTTCCGGTGTATTCTTTAAGGCGCAGGCGATCCTGCAGAAAACCGGCGGTGATATGCCGCTTGCGATCATGGCATGGCTGATCGGCGGCGCGATCATGCTGGCATGTCTGATTACTTTTTCTTTCATGAGTCAGAAGATTGAACGTGTAAATGGTATGGTGGACTATGCGGAGGCGATGGTTGGCCCGAACTACGGCTACTATATGGGATGGTTTGTAGGTACCATCTATTTCCCGAGTATGACAGCTGCACTTTGCTGGCTGACAGCAAGATATACGCTGGAATTCATCGTTTCCGTAAACCCGAACTTCCATATGCTGATTCCGGCAGCAGAAGGCGGCTGTGTATTTGGTCCTGAATGTCTGGCATTGACACTGTTTGTAATGTGCGGCGTGTATGCGATGAACGTACTTTCCCCGAAGCTTGCAGGTAAGCTGCAGACTTCCACTACCGTTATCAAGATGATCCCGCTTGGCCTGATGGCTGTGGTTGGTATCGTTTACGGTCTTGCAACCGGTATGTTACAGACCAATATGACAACAACTGCACAGGTAGCAGATGTTTCTGCAAATCCTCTGTTTGCGTCTGTTTGTGCGACTGCATTTGCGTATGAAGGATGGATCATCGCAACTTCCATCAACTCTGAGATCAAAGATTCCAAGAAGAACCTGCCGAAGGCACTGGTGATCGGCGGTTTCATTATCATTGCTACGTATATTTTCTACTATATCGGTGTTGCCGGCGGCGTAACAAACCAGGAGCTGATCGATAAGGGTGCGACGATCGCATTTACAAAGATTTTTGGCAACGTGCTGGGTAATGTTCTGAACCTGTTTATCGCAATTTCCTGTCTTGGTACAGCCAATGGTCTTATGATGGGATGCAGCCGATGCATGTACTCCATTGCAGCCCGCGGCGAAGGACCGAATCCGGAAATGTACGGTCAGGTCGATAAGAAAACAAATATGCCGGGTAACTCCGCAGTGTTTGCGCTGCTTGTCAGTGCGGCATGGTTCCTGTACTTCTATCTGTCCAATCTGGCAGGTACATGGAGCGGCCCGTTTGTATTTGACCCGACTGAACTTCCGATCATCACAGTTTACGCGATGTACATTCCGATCTTTGTACAGTGGATGCGCAAAGAAAAGGATGAATCGACTCTGCGTCGTTATGTATTCCCGATCCTTGCGATCATCGGAAGTGCATTCATGGTGCTGGCATCTGTCATCAGCCACCGTTTCAGCTGTGTATGGTATCTGATCGTATTTGCTGTGATCATGGCGATCGGCGGTGCGGTGAATAAAGCAAAAAATAATTAACAGAATGAAAAAAGGGACCGAAAGGTTCCTTTTTTAGTGGAAGAATAAAGAAAAATATGTTAGACTTTAGAGGCATACGTGATGTGAAAGAGATGAAAATGTCTGATAAGATTATGAAAGTGGGAAACATGAAGCGTTTAAACAATGGTTTTAAAAGTAAGGCAGCAATACTTTGTCTTTCCGCAGTTCTGTTGGCCGCATGCGGCGGTGTGACAGAAGAGATGACAGCAGCCAGAGAGTCAGCGATCGCAAGGATGGAGAGCGGTGATTATGAAGGTGCAGTGGCTGCATTCAATGATCTGGTGGCAGAGGCCAAATCCGTAACGGAGTTTGAGCTTGATATTCTCAAGTACCGGGCGGAGGCAGAGTACAAGCTGGGTGATTATGCGGCTGCAGCATATACATATGATATTTTGAATCAGGTGGACGAGGAGCGGACGGAATACTGCTATTTCGGTGCCATGTCCCTTGCAAAGTCTGGCGACCTTACAGGGGCAAAAGAGCTTCTGGAAGAAGGCAAGGCTCTGGATATGGAAGCGGACGCGGAAACCATGTCTG
>SVDR01000089.1 GCA_015057755.1 Lachnoclostridium sp. | reverse complement strand
GGATACTCCTGCTCCGGAACGATTGTGATATCTGTGATACCCATATCATCAAGAACTTTAGTTACCGGTACAAGACCAGCACCGTTTAACGGGCTGTAAACAAGCTTTAAGCCTGCTGTCTTAGCCAACCCCGGACGAACCTGACGGGACTCGATCGCATCGTAAAGAGCTTTCTTACAGTCATCGCCAACGAAACGGATCAGACCTCTCTCAACGCCTTCTGCGAAGGAGATGTGTTTTGCACCTGTGAGAACATCTGTCTTCTGGATCTCATCGTATACGATAGCAGCTGCATCGTCTGTCATCTGACAACCATCCGGACCATAAGCCTTGTAACCATTGTACTTAGCCGGGTTGTGGGAAGCTGTAACCATAATGCCTGCGTTACAGTTGTAGTAACGTGTCGCGAAAGAAAGTGCCGGTACCGGCATAAGAGCATCATAAATTCTTACGTTGATTCCATTTGCTGCAAGAACGCCTGCTGCTTCCTTCGCAAAGATATCACTCTTTAAACGGCTGTCATAGCTGATCGCAACGAGCTGGTTGCCGCCCTGAGTTTTTACCCAGTTTGCAAGGCCCTGTGTTGCCTGACGAACAACATGGATATTCATACGGTTTGTACCTGCACCGAGAACACCACGAAGTCCTGCAGTACCAAACTTCAGTGCTACTGCGAAACGATCCTTGATTTCTTCGTCATTACCTTCAATTTTTGCAAGCTCCGGCTTTAAATCAGCGTCCTCTAAATTCGCTGCTAACCAGCGCTCATACTCTGCCTGATACATAGTCAGCACCCCCATAATTTATTTGAGTTAATCAATAATTCTCTACTATAACTATACTCTTTTGGGGTGGGGATGTCAACGAAAAGAGCCGTTACATTTAATGAAACAACCGCAATTTGTCAGAACAGTATTGCATTTCTAACAACAAAAGAGCGGCACCGAAGCACCGCCCTTTTCCTCATTTTTATATCGTCTCAGCGACTATTTTGTCTTTGTTTCGTCCCATGCGCCGTTTACATCTACATAGTAACTGTCGATCCATGTATCAGCTGCCATCGCACCCTTTGTACCGTCAGATACCGGGTTCAGATAGTACCACTTGCCATCGATCAGCTGCCAGCCGGTGAACATGCGGCCCTGTGTGCCGTCAGATACCGGATTCAGGTAATACCAGTGAATGCCGTCGAAGAACCAGCCTGTTACCATACAGCCGTTTGCATCAAAGAAGAACCAGTCAAACGCAGACTGACCTGCCTTTGTATCTGCATACGGATTTTCAACTGCCGCCCATCGATTCTTATAAACTTCGCCTGTACCGTCTGCAAACATCCACTTGCCGTCTACAGTTGTCCACTGACCGGAAACAACATACTCCGGAAGTTTCTCCTTCTTAGACTGAGCTTTTACAGAACTAGAAGAACCGGAAGAGCTGCCGCCATCATGTTCAGAATCATTGGAACTTCCGCCGCCGTTTCCTGTGCTGCTGTTCTCTGGGATCTCTTCTGTCATAATGAAATCAGAGAAGCTTGTTACAACAAAATCTGCGTATAACTTGCCGTTCATCTCATGTACATACGGCCAGATCCACTCACGAGTGCCATCCTGGTGATAATGAAGAATTACCAGGAAGTCCGGATTGATGGACTTCGGAACCGGAAGTGTGATCTTAACCGGTACCTCCAGATTCTGCGGATCTGCTACGTTTGCAAGTGTCATAGAGAAGCGAACCGCTACAGAACTGTCAAAACGCTCTGGGATCACATGTTCCTTCTCCGGTTTGTCGATTACAAGAGTGATCGGGTCTGTTGTGTCTGCACTGTTGTTTAAGTTCGCACCAACAACAGAAACATCGGCCTGATTGAACGCAGACGCTGCCTGAGATACGCTAACCGGTGCCTGACCACCTACCATATTCTCAAGATCTGCAAGAGTCTGTGTTGCCTCTTTATTTTCCTGGTCTACAAGAAGAGTTTTCTTGAGATCTTCCTTATCAAGGGCCTGAACCGCATTTTTCACCTGATCCGGTGTCATCTGCTGTGCATTCTGCTCGATCTGATCCAGAGTATCATTCATCATCTGCGGGATTTTCTTCAGATCCAGTACCTGAGAGAAGTCAGACCACGGACCATTTCCGATCTTATCCATATTTCCAGAGAGATATCTTACTTTATATTTGTAATATCCCTCACCTTTTTCCTGGAACCACTGATCGGCTAACGGACTATCTGACTCAAGAGCGCCTCTGCCTCTGGAACCGCCAAACAGCTCATATGTGCCGTTTTCTGTTTTGCTGTAATACAGATCAAGGTCAAAACCATCTGCATACTGGGATGTTGAACTTCCATCCCAGTTGGCCCACATTACAAAGTTATCGTTACGATCTTCCCAAACCAAGCTTGCCGGATCGATCGCCGGAAGGTTTGCCGCCGGCTTTTTGAATTTGTATACCCCGGAGGTTGCCACATCACTGTTTCTGTATGTCTTATAATCACCAATAGACTGTACAGTGAAGTAGTAATCACCGCTCGGAAGGTCTGCTCTCATAAATGTATCTACAGAACGGTATTCCGGCTGTACCTGCGGATCAAAGCCCCATGTATCATATGCACACGGCTGTCCCTCGCCAACACGGTAAATATAAACCTGTACTCTTGCCTGATCCGGAAGTTCTGTCTTCCAGCTCATGAAGCCCGGTTTTGTCATTTTCTCTAAATTTACAGTAATCTTACCTGTCGCCGGATCCTCATTCCACCATGTTTCACGGTATTCAACACCCCACATTAACTCAGTCGGAGTTGCAAGCTTGATCAGACCATGAACAAAATGAACTCTCCAGGCCTTCGTTTTTCCGTTCTCCCAGATATCTTCTTTGTATTCATGATCGGTTGTGTTAAACCACGGCAGTACATCTGTAATATCATTTACAGAAGGATCCACCTGCACACGTAAATCTTTCTCATGGTCATGCTCGATCACACCGTTCGCACCGAGAGAAATTGTACCATGGTCATCTGTATTCTGATCACCCGGTCTGTAGGAAACAGCCAGGTCACCCTTATTGTCCAGTTTACCGTTTACAACGAGCGGAGAAGAAATCCAGATGAAACCGTTATTCGTAAGGGTTACGTTCTCATCGATCACAAATGTGAGATCGCCATACAGCTGAAGTTTTGCTTTCGCCGGAATTGTAATATCCTCTGTGAATACAAATTCGGACTTATTCTGGCTATAATCCCACGGAATATCAAATCTGTATTCTACACGTTTGTCCTCTGCAAATTCTGTATCATTTACAACTGTATTGGTCAAAGATTTCAGCTCGTTCATGTCCATAAATCTGCAGTTGAACACGATTGCTGGATTGTTGCTGTTTCTTACAATACGTTCAAGACCGATCACCTGACCCGGATACTGTACATCGATCGCGCCTCGGTTAAGTTCTACGCGACCGGTATTTGTGATCTCCAGTTTGGATTCCACCTCGGAACCAACTGCGAAGGACTGTTTTGCAGTCACTGTACCGGAAACTGTTAAGCTGTTGTTTACATTTAACCAGTTGCCGATATTCAGTGTACCTGCCACCTCCAGGTTTCCGATATAGATACTGCCGTCACATGTAACGGTCACACCGGCCGGAATCACCATGTGGCTGCGATGTGCTTCAATTTCCATGTTGTCCGGGATTACGATATCTCTTTCAATGGTAAGTGTGCTATCGCCTTCGTAATGAAGGGTTGTATACTGATCGCCCTCGAGTTTCAGCTGTTCCTCCAGCTCTGTGAATGTCCTAAAATTGAGATCAGACGGACGACCGCCGCCCCCTGCTCCATACCAAAGAATATGATCAGATTCTACCGATTTATAGAATGTACGCTTTAAGCCAATCGCAATGTGGTCAATATTTGTAACATCTTTATCTGTGTAAATCCAGAGATCCGCACCGCCGTCATACTGACCGCCCTGTTTGATTTCCAGAACGCCGTCAAACGGAGGTCTGTAGTCTCTTCCGGTCTGGTTTGCAACTTCTACGCGGCTGTTGTTTAATAATGTACCTTCTACATACAGCGGGATATACACCTGCATGATACCGTTTACAGTTAAACCAACGCCCGGTTTAAGTGTAATAGAATCGATGTTGTCTAACTGAAGTCTTGTATTGGACGGAACTACCATATTATTAACAAACTCGAAGTTACGAGTTGTTACCTGTTCACCATTGATCCAAATAAAATAATAAATTGCTCTGTTTGTCTCTTTTGCAGCAATATCTAATGCGGCTTCCATTTCTGCTACAGAAGTTACCGCATAGTTTACACAAATATACTGGCCAAAAGTGGAATAAATCTTATCCATTCCTTCGATTACGTAATCCTTGTACATATCGATGGAGCAATCATACAGTTCTAATGCTGCATTCTCTGCAACGGACAGCCTCTTTCCGACACTAAAACCATTGTATACCATCATGAGACCATTGTTTTCAATAGACTGTGCGATTGTCATCCAGCCATTAGTTTTCATAGTACCGTTTACAAATAAATTGTCGGCATCTAAGTCCCAAGTAGTCTTCATCTCACCATTTACAGTAAGATCTCCGTCGATCTCTACTCTGCCGTTGGTGATCATAGTACCATCAACGATCACGTCCTGATCACAGGAAAGCCAGCTTGCAACTTCAAATGTTACATTTTCTTCTACCGTAATATCAGTGCCTCTAACCTTCAGGCTGATAAACGGCGGAACTGCAAGATCTTCTGTTAATACAAACTCCTCTTCACCGACATATCTCAGAATTCTCTCTGTCATATCGCTGCTTTCAATTTCAGCGATAAGAGCTTCCATTGTGTCAAACACAATCTCACCGTTGTCTCCGTTCTTGCTTAC
Source organism: Lachnoclostridium sp. (assembly GCA_015057755.1). The sequence continues at coordinate 2,405 of SVDR01000089.1, read as the reverse complement.
GCTAAAGACTCCAACGGTCGGTTCGGCATTGGAAGGGGTTGCTTCTTCCTCGACGTTAAGTTCCGCATCGGAAGATGACGCGATCATTTCATCATCCAATACTGCATTGGAAGATGACGCCACGCTTATGCTTGTCTCTTTCACTGCCGGCATCTCAGTTGGTGTCGCAAATGCAGTTGTCGGCATCAGACCAAGTACCATCACGAAAACAAGTAATAAGCTTAATAAGCGCTTACATTTCATTTTCATACCTTTTCCTCCCCTTTTTCTTTCCGGAATTTCCCTTTTTTGAAATTCGTTTTTTTAACAATTTACATTATATCCCAAATAGATATTTTTGTCCATAAAATAAGAGACCCATAACACTTTTTCGTGTCATGAGTCCCATATTTGATTTTTACACAATCTCACTCTTCCTCTCGGCTGCATGCCACCATTCTCTGCTCATATTTTTCCTTCGTAGCCAGTCCGCCGCGAATGTGGCGCTCCGCTTTGTTGATATCCAGCACCACTCGTGCCTGTGCCGCAAGACCGGGGTTAATGTGGATCAGGCGGTCAGTGACATCCTTGTGTGTGGACGTTACTAAATAGAGCGGTATTTTCATTATTGATTTTGGAGTCTTCCTCTGGTGTTCTAGGTGTATCCGCTATCATAATGGTTTCGTCTAATCCCAAGTCACCAAGAAGACGAAGATAAATATCTACATTTCCATCTTTATCTACTTCTATCTTCTGAATCAACTTTTTGAGTTGCACATTGGTCATCTGATGCACATCTGTGATATCTTCGATTGTCTTAAATGTATTATTGAGGATTGCTTCCAGCTGCTCCCCTTTGGTCAGATGATAAGAAACCATTTTGAGTTCATTTTCCAGACGTTCGATTTCTTTACGCATACCACCAATTTTTTCATTTAGTTCCTCACGAGAAATCAAATCATCGGTGTACATATCCATATATTTTTCACGGGATTTTTTCAACTTTACAAGCTGATTGTTTAGTTCCTTTTCATATTCCAGATTTTCATCTTTTGCTTTATAAACACGTTGAAATTCATTTACAACATAGTTGATTACTTTCTTTTTCTGTTTCAAAACAGTAGCAAAATATTCCTGAAGAACTTCAATCAATTCTTCTTCGTCAACTGTTGTTTTGTTTGGGCAACTGTCTGCCCCCTGTCCGTTTCTTCCAGAACATACCCAACGCACATAAGTATTCTTGTAAGTGCGTACAGTTCTGCGGAAAGACCAACCACATTCTTTGCACTTAATCAATGTAGAGAATAAATGCTTGTTACTTTGACGTTCATGAGTAAGGTTGAACGCATCATGTCGGCCATGTAAGATTTCCTGCGCACGTTCAAAAGTTTCATCTTCAATGATTCTGATTTCCGGTCGTTCCACAACAAACCATTCTGTTTCATCTTTATCTTTTCTCTGTCCAGTCAGGAAATCACTTACTTCCTGCTTTCCATTGATAATCTTTCCTGTATAAATTTCATTGGTTAAGATACGGCAGATTGCATTCTGACTCCATTTACAATTACGTTTTGTCTTGTAACCTTTTTCATTCAACATATTCGCAATCTTGGCTGCACCAAAACCTTCCTCAGTGTACCACTTGTAAATCTGTTGTACAACTTTAGCCTCTTCCTTATTTATTTCCAAATTGAAATAATCTCCAATGGTTTTATCGTAACCATACACAATGTTAGGAACTCGTCCTTTTTCCGCATTCATCTTCTTACCAAACTTCACGCGCTTTGATGTGTTTGCACTCTCTTCCTGGGCAAGAGCACCAAAAATGGTAAGAACAAATTCACTATTACCCATGCTAGTCATGTTTGCCGTAAGGAACTGTGTTTCGATACCCAAAGCTTTCAACTTGCGAATATTCTGCAATAAATCAACCGTATTTCTAGCAAAACGAGAAATATCTTTTACAACAACCATATCGAACAGACCCTTTTCTGCGTCCGCCATCATACGAAGAAATTCCTTACGATTTTTAATTTTAGTTCCAGAAATACCTTCGTCAGCATACAATCTTACTAAGGTATCACCAGTTCGATTTGTATATTCAGAGAAAAAGTCTTTCTGAGTTTCTAAGCTGTTAAGCTGATCTGCTTTGTCAGTGGAAACACGGCAATATGCTGCAATGTTCATACAGGTTCACCTTTCTGTTTATGCTAGTATCGTTCTGTTACAACTTTATTATACCATATATCTATTAAATGTAAACAAAAATATCCCACGCACATCACGCAGGATATTTCTCTTCATTTGTCAATTGAACAAAACTTGAGAACTAAACTTCACTAACGTTCAGAACTTGAGAAACATGCTCTAAATATGCCCTTTTCCAAAGCAAAATCTGTGAACAAAACATGAGAAAAAATTGTTGA
>SVDR01000088.1 GCA_015057755.1 Lachnoclostridium sp. | reverse complement strand
TTACAACAAAGAAAGAGCGTATGATCCGCATGCCGTACAGACCGGGTTCTGTAAGCCGTTTCACAAGAATCGCATTCCCGATCATCGTTACATTTGTAGCTGGTCTGGTAGCTCCGGCTTCCGTATCCTTAGTTGGTTTCCTTATGTTCGGTAACCTGATCCGTGAGTGCGGCTGCTTAAACAGCCTTTCTGAGACAGCTCAGAGCTCTCTTGCAAACCTGATCACACTGCTTCTTGGTATTACAATTTCCTTCTCCATGAGAGCAGAGCAGTTCGTACAGGTTGAGACATTACTGATCATGGGTCTTGGTCTTGTAGCTTTCATCTTCGATACAATCGGCGGATGTCTGTTTGCAAAGTTCCTGAACCTGTTCTCCAAGAACAAAGTAAACCCGATGGTTGGTGCAGCTGGTATCTCCGCATTCCCGATGTCTGCTCGTGTTATCGAGAAGATGGGCGTTGCTGAGGACAGCACAAACCACCTTTTAATGCATGCAATCGGCGCAAACGTATCCGGTCAGGTAGCTTCCGCTGTTGCAGGCGGTATCATTCTTGGTTTCTTCATGTAATCTAAGGAGGGAAAGATTATGAACGCAACAGTAATTCAGGCTTTAGAAATGATGTGGCAGGGTATGGCTGGTATCATGGTTGTTATGGCAATTCTTGCCGGCGTGGTAGCTGCTCTTGCAAAACTTGGAAACAAGAAATAAGTTTCGACAGAAAACAGTATATTATTTATAGAAGAAAGAGGCATCACTCCGAAGTAGGGGCGATGCCTCTTTTGGAATTCTGATAAAGTATGTACAACAATTGTCCTATCCGAATCAGCTTACCATGCCTCCGGCCATGCCGCATCCGGCGCAGATTCCCAGGACGGTGAGAATCTGAGCGGGTTCCGATGAGATTCCTTGTTCCTGCAGGGTGGACATGGCAAATAAGAATACAAAATACAGTATACCGGTGAGAAGTCCCCAAAAGAACCGTTTTGTTTTCATGGCTTTTCCGGCAAGAAAGCCGCCCAGAAGGCAGGAAGCTATGTAGATTGCGTAGATGCCTGCGGTCACCTGAGACTCGTTCAGCCGGAGCTTGTATAGTAAAAACGTGAGCCCGGCCAGCATAAACAGTGTCAGAAAAAATGAAGCGATCAGCGTCCGGATCAGACGCCAGGGAATCGATGGCTGCATAAAAACTCTCCTTTTTGGCTTTATTGTAAGATATTATTCAGAAATGCTAAGAATTATCCCTATTGTACAAAAGGAATTCCTATGATATAATTCAAAAATGGGTTCAAAGACGCACCGCAAAATTCGAGCCGGGAAGGACGTCTGCCGGATGTTCACTTGGCATGCTTGGCAATATAAAGAGCAATCGTCGTTCGTTGGCGGTGCGATCAGTTCAGTAAGAAAGAAGGAAAAAGGATGAATCAGAAGAAAAACAATTCAGGAAAAGGCATAGTATGCCTTATGATACTTCTGGTTGTGATCGCTGTGAGCGGATTTTTCGCAATGGGCACTTTGGAAAAAAGTAAGCTTGTAACAGACGAAAACGGCGTGACTATGTTCCAGGACGGCGGTATTAAACTTGGCCTGGACCTTGCAGGCGGTGTCAGCATCACTTACCAGACAGTAGAAGAAAATCCGGATCCGACCGATCTGGCAGATACGCAGTACAAACTTCTCCAGCGAGTACAGAACTACAGCTCTGAGGCGGAAGTTTATTTAGAGGGTTCCAATCGAATCAATATTGATATTCCGGGCGTTTCTGATGCCAATAAGGTATTAGAAGAACTTGGTAAACCGGGATCCCTTTATTTCTATGACGAAGCCCAGAATATTATTCTGGAAGGTACAGACGTAGCTTCTGCAAACGGTGCGACTTATAAAGATAAGACAACCGGCGCGCAGGAATATGTGGTACAGCTCACATTCACAGCTGAAGGTACAAAGAAATTCGCTGATGCAACAACAGCAAATGTAGGAAAGACAATCGCGATCGTATATGACGGTGTTATGTATTCCAATCCGGTGGTACGTGAGCCGATTACAGGCGGTCAGTGTACAATTTCCGGTATGGATTCCTACGAAGAGGCAGATATCCTTGCTTCCACCATTCGTATCGGTTCTCTTTCTCTTGAGTTAGAAGAACTTCGTTCCAACGTAGTTGGTGCGAAACTTGGTCAGGAGGCGATTACGACAAGCCTGAAAGCAGCGGCCATTGGTGTGGCTCTTGTCTGCCTGTTTATGATCGCTGTATATCGCATTCCGGGTCTTGCAGCGACTCTTGCACTTGCAATCTATACAACACTGATCATTATTTTACTTGCAGCGTTTGAGGTGACATTAACACTTCCGGGTATTGCAGGTATCATCCTTTCCATCGGCATGGCGGTGGATGCAAACGTTATTATCTTTACACGTATTAAAGAAGAGATCGGCGTCGGCAAGACTGTAAAATCCGCGATTAAGACTGGTTTCCAGAAAGCGCTCTCTGCGATCGTTGACGGTAATATCACAACTCTGATTGCGGCGGCTGTCCTGTTTATCAAGGGCTCCGGTACTGTAAAAGGATTTGCGACAACACTTGCCATTGGTATTATCTTATCCATGTTTACAGCTCTGTTTGTGACAAGATTTGCATTAAATGCACTCTTTGATCTTGGATTTACAGATCAGAAGTTCTACGGTGTAAGAAAAGCAAAGAAACCGGTAAGCTTCTTAAAGAACAAAGCAGCGTTCTTTGCAGTCTCTGTGGTGATCCTCGCAGTCGGCGTTGGCTCCATGTTTATGAACAAGGGCTCCATTGGCGGTGCGTTCAACTATGGACTTGATTTCAAAGGCGGTACATCTACCAATGTAACCTTCAACGAGGATATGTCCTTAGATCGTATTTCTGCAGAAGTGGTTCCGCTTGTTGAGGAAATCACAGGAAATGCCGGTACACAGACACAGAAAGTTGCCGGTACAACAGAAGTAATTATTAAGACAAGAACATTATCTGTGGAAGAGCGTCAGGCATTGGATGCAGTGCTGGTTGAGCACTTCGGCGTAGATGAAAACAAGATCATTGCAGAAAGTATTTCCGGCGCGATCAGTGCTGAGATGAAAAATGACGCGATCATTGCAACAGCGATTGCGACCGTATGTATGCTGATTTACATCTGGATCCGCTTCAAGAATATCCGTTTTGCAGCAAGTGCCGTTCTGGCTCTTGTCCATGACGTGGCAATTGTTCTTGCATGTTACGCAGTGGCGAAATGGTCCATGGGCTCCACTGCAATCGCGTGCCTTCTGACCATTGTTGGTTATTCTATCAACGCGACCATCGTTATTTTCGACCGTATCCGTGAGCACATTCAGATGGAACAGAAGGAATACGGTATGCTTGCAAGTGATCTGAAAGATGTAGTAAACTTAAGTATCACAGAAACCTTTACACGAAGCTTAAATACTTCCTTAACAACATTTGTTATGGTTCTGATTCTGTTTGTTTTAGGCGTTTCCTCCATCCGTGAGTTCGCGCTTCCGTTAATGGCAGGTATCGTTTGCGGAACATATTCTTCCATCTGTCTGACAGGTGCTATGTTCTATCTTATGAGTAAGAATCAGAACTTTGAGGTGAAAAAGGAAGAAGAGGAAGAGTGGAGACCATAATCCATGAAATATCAGATTCTGACCAAGGACGGACGTGCCAAGAGAGCAGTTGTTGAGACTGTTCACGGCACGATCCAGACACCGGTATTCATGAACGTAGGTACCGTAGCGGCTATCAAAGGCGCTGTGTCCACCGACGACCTGAGACAGATCGGCACACAGGTGGAACTGTCCAATACCTACCATTTACATGTGCGTACCGGCGATAAATTAATCAAAGAGATGGGCGGCCTTCATAAGTTTATGAACTGGGATCGTCCGATCCTCACAGATTCCGGAGGATTCCAGGTATTCTCCCTGGCAGGCATGCGCAAGATCAAAGAGGAAGGTGTCTACTTCAACTCTCACATTGACGGCCGTAAGATCTTTATGGGACCGGAAGAGAGTATGCAGATCCAGTCCAATCTTGGCTCTACGATCGCGATGGCATTCGATGAATGTGCGCCGCATCCATGTACAAGAGAGTATATGGAAAACTCCGTAGCGAGAACAACCCGCTGGCTTGTGAGATGTAAAGAAGAGATGGCACGTCTCAATTCCCTGCCGGATACCGTCAACAAAGAGCAGCTTCTGTTTGGCATCAACCAGGGCGGCACTTTTGAGGATATTCGCGTGGAGCATGCAAAGACGATCTCTGCCATGGATCTGGACGGTTATGCCCTCGGCGGTCTTGCAGTAGGCGAGAGCCATGAGGATATGTACCGTATTCTTGATGTGACAGTGCCGCATCTTCCGGAGAACAAACCGACTTACCTGATGGGTGTTGGCACTCCGGCCAATATCTTAGAGGCAGTAGACCGTGGCGTTGATTTCTTTGACTGTGTATATCCGACCAGAAATGGAAGACACGGCCACGTTTACACCAACTTCGGCAAACTGAATCTGTTCAATGAGCGATTTGCAAAGGACATGCGACCGATTGAAGAAGGCTGCCAGTGTCCGGCATGCCGTTCCTACAGCAGAGCATATATCCGTCATCTTCTCAAAGCAAAAGAGATGTTAGGAATGAGATTATGTGTACTGCATAACCTCTATTTCTACAACACAATGATGACAGAGATCCGTGAGGCCATCGAAAATCACAACTACGCAGAATACAAGGCGAAAAAACTTGCCGGCGTGGAAGGAAATTACAAAGACCGCTTTACGGAATAAGATTTTTTTGATAAAATGTACGTTAGTTATTATGAAAGGAAGGTACTTCAAGTATGAACAGCCCGGCATTCTGGATTGGCTATGTAATTCTTATCTTTGCGTTTATGTACTTCATCGCAATTAAACCACAGCAGAAAGAAAAGAAAAAAATGCAGGAATTAATGGCAAGCATCGCAATTGGTGACACAGTTCTGACATCCAGCGGTTTCTATGGCGTTATTATCGATATGACAGATGATACAGTAATCGTTGAATTCGGTTCCAACAAAAACTGCCGTATTCCGATGCAGAAACAGGCAATCGTTCAGGTTGAGAAACCGAACGCTTAATTGCAGGTAAGAGGAAAATGAAAACCAGGAATGTTCTTTGCAGATTATGCAGAGAGCGCTCCTGGTTTTTTGATTTCGGGAACTGTCTTTTTGGCGCACAGTTGTGTTGTTATATTTTGTTAAGAATTTTCCCGAAGTTTTGCCGAAAAGACGCCCCCCTTTTGCCGGAAAGGCGAAAGGGAAAAGTAAAGAAAAACCGGTCTCTCTGGACTATAATATACTTACAAAAACATCTGCGAAAGAAAAGAAGGTTTAAGTTGAGAAATAGCAAAAGGAGAGTGTTTTATATGAAGAAACAGACAAAAATTACAATTATTACTGCAGCAACAGCGCTTCTGGCTCTCGGTGCATCTTTCAATGCAATGGCAGCAGAGACTGGAACATGGAAATTTGAAGATGGAGAATGGTATTGCTATGACAGAAGCGGAGACGTTTATGAAGATGAATTTTGTCTGAGTAATGGAAAGGAATTTTATGTTGGCGAGGACGGAAGAATGGTTCGTTCTAGCTGGGTTGAGCATGAAGGACACTGGTACTATATCAATAGCAGCGGTGAGAAGGCGGTGAGCCAGTGGAGATATACTACACCGGCAGAGGATGAGGACGCTGAAGAAGAATGGTACTATCTTCAGGCCAGCGGTAAAAGAGTTGAGGGAAAGAAAATGACCATCAACGGAAAGACCTATTACTTCAACTCAGAGGGTGTGATGCTGACTGGCTGGATCCAGGGCACAGATGGCTCCTGGGAAAATGCAGACAGTGATGAAGTATACAGTGAGTCAACGTTCTATTGTAATGAGGATGGAGCGCGTGTGGGCAGTCAGTGGGTATATACACATGCTCCGGGAATTGACGAGGACGAGGCAGAGGACGAGGAACAGAACTGGTACTACATTCTCTCCAGTGGTAAACCGGCAGTAGGCAGACAGAGCAGCATCAAAGGCCAGACTTATTTCTTCGGTACAGATGGAGCAATGTTATCCGGCTGGGTGGCAGGCAGCGGAGATGTGTACGAGGAAATCTGGACAGAAGATGGTGCCGGTACTGCACATAGTGTAGCGGCGGCAGCCGGAAAAGATATTTACTTCTGTGGAAGTGCGGATGACGGCCATGCAAGAAAGAACAGCTGGGTGAAGACCTGGGGCAGTAAAGACTATGGATACGGCGATTATGATACCGATAAAAACTGGTTCTACCTGCAGAACAATGGTAAATTGTTTATTCCGACAGAAAGTGCGGATGTGACATTAAAGCAGGTTCAGGAATTTAATCTTGTAGATGTATCTGCACCGGCGGATCAGCGTTTTGAAGCTGAAGGCACATACGGTGCTTTGGAAAAGAAAATCAGCAGCGACACCTATCTCTTTAATGAAGAGGGTGAAATGGTATACGGTTTTGTGAAAATAGATGATAAGATGTATTATTACGGAGATGCAGATGATGGTGCGAGAAAGAGTGGTTCCGTCACTGTGACCGATGAAAACGGCGAGAAAGAGAAGGCATATTTCTCTAAAGATACCGATGCGGACCAGGGCTATTATGCGGGAGCCGGTATCAATGGTGCTAAGAGCGGCAAGCTGTATGCAGACGGTATTCTTGTAAAAGCACTGGAAGATAAATATGAGATCATGCAGGTTGGCGATCTTCGATTTGTAGTCAATAAATCTGGTTCCATCCAGACTGACAAGGGGCCGTACAAGTATGATGGTGATGAGCTGTTTGGAGGAGCAAAATTTACATATAATACAACAGACAAAGGTGCGGCTTACCAGAGTATCTTAACTATGGAATAAAGCATAAGAAAATGCCCCGGTGATAAAACCGGGGCATTTCAGACTGTAGACAAAGTCCCGAGCATCTGCTCGGGCTTTTCTACATTTATCGCCGCATTCATGGTATAATGGTTATATCAGGAAGGCGGTGTTTTTATGTTGACGAAAGATGCGGATAAAAAGAGAGAACAGATCATGATGTTTTGTATGGATGACCTTGTTCCACAGGATCATCTGCTAAGGATTATTGACAAAGCAATCAACTGGAACTTCATTTATGATCTTGTTGAAGATAAATACTCAGCAGATACAGGACGTCCGAGTATGGATCCGGTCATGCTGATCAAAATTCCTTTTATCCAGTATCTTTACGGTATTCGGAGCATGCGCCAGACGATGAAGGAAATAGAAGTGAACGTTGCATACCGTTGGTTCCTCGGACTGGAAATGATGGATAAAGTGCCACATTTCTCTACATTTGGAAAGAACTACACCCGCCGTTTTAAAGATACAGATTTGTTTGAGCAGATTTTCTCCCATATCCTGGAGCAGTGCTACAAATTTA
>SVDR01000087.1 GCA_015057755.1 Lachnoclostridium sp. | reverse complement strand
CGGAGATACTGTTGTGGAGATATTGTCGATGAGTGTCGGGTAGTGTTTCTTGATAAGGTTTACGAACGCCGGACAGCAGGATGTTGTCATCTTCTTGCCCTCTTTGTAAGCCTCAACCCACTCTTCTGCCTCGTAAACAGTTGTGAAGTCAGCACCAACAGATACTTCAACCATATCTGCGAAACCAACTTTCTTAAGAGCTGTTCTCCAGCTCTCCATTGTAACGTCTTTACCAAACTCACCCTCTGCAGCCGGAGCAACCATACCGATTACTTTCTTGCCTGCAAGGATTGCTTTGATAACATGAACGATATAAACTTTAGAAGAAATAGCACCAAACGGGCAGCTTCTTACGCAAGCGCCGCACTGGATACACTTGTTCTCGTCGATCTCGCAAACGCCTGTCTCTTTGTTCATAACGATAGCGTCAGCCGGACATGCGCGACGGCACGGACGAACGAGCTCTGCGATAGCGTTGTACGGACAAGCCTGAGCACACTGGCCACACTCTTTACATACGGACGGATCGATGTGAGCACGGTCACGACCCATTGTGATAGCACCGAACTTACAAGCGTTCTGGCATGCTTTACCCATACATTTCTGGCAGTTATCTGTTACTACGAAACGAGTGATCGGACACTCTTCACAAGCAGCTGTGATAACCTGGATCTGGTTATTGCTCTCGTGACCTGTCGGGCATTTACCCTCAGCAAGACGGATTCTCTGACGAACGATCTCTCTCTCTTTGTATACGCAGCAGCGGAAGCTAGCTTTCGGACCCGGGCTTAATTTGTAAGCGATCGCGTCTCTCTTCTCAACGTTGTCAAGCTCGCCGTCAAAAGCAAGTTTAGCAACTTCGCGTAATACTTCGTACTTAATTCTAAGCAGCGCAGCATCATTAGTTTTCATAAGTTTTACCCTCCTGAAATCATTTCCTTACATTTCATAATGTAGTAAAATAAACCCATTAACTCCTTATAATTATCTCATATTCATGCAATATCTGCAACAATCTTTTTGATTTTAATGTAATAAGTTTTTTCATTTCTTCTTTATTTTTTTAAGTTAGTTCGGTCTAATTTTTGTAACTTTGTCACATAGTTTCCTTTTGACATTCTAGGATGCCTGTGTTATATTCTAATTGTTCGTACTCCCCTCAAAGGGCCTCAGGTTTCCTGCGAGAAAAGGCGAAAGATTTTGTACAGGCGAAGTGTCAGCCGGTATGCTCTTTTGTGGTGCGTACCCGGCTTATTTTTTTACAATGGAGGGTTGAATTATGGAAACAAGAGTTGCATTGATCGGAATTATTATTGAAAATCCGGAGTCTGTTGAGAAAATGAACTCCCTGCTCCATGAATTCAGTTCCTACATCATCGGCCGCATGGGCGTGCCGTACCGTGAAAAAGGCATTTCCATCATCAGCGTTGTTATGGACGCACCGATGAACAAGATCAGCAGTCTTTCCGGAAAATTGGGTATGCTTGAAGGTGTGAGCACGAAAACAATTTATTCAAAACAGAATTAATGATCATTCAGGAGGACTGTAATTATGAAAAAAATGTTATCCTTATTTGTAGCGACTGCCCTTGGCATGTCTATGTTAACAGGCTGTTCCGCAAAACCGGTCGAAACCACTGCAGCTCAGACAACAGCTGCAACAGAAGCCGTTGTTGAAACGACTGCTGCAGAGACAACTGCTGCCCCGGAAACAACGGTTGCCGAAACACCGTCCGCAACGGAAGATGAGGACATCACAATTCGTGTCGGCGGATTAAAGGGCCCGACTACCATGGGTCTTGTAAAGCTCATTGATGAGGATGCCAATGGCACAAGCAAAAATGACTATGAATTTACAATGGTAACTGCTGCAGACGAGCTGACTGCTCTCGTTGCAGGCGGAAAAGTGGATATCGCACTTCTTCCGGCAAACGTTGCAAGCGTTCTTTATAACAAAACAAACGGTAATGTAGCAGTTATCGACATCAATACTCTCGGCGTCCTTTATCTGGTATCCGGTGATACTTCCATCACTTCTGTTGATCAGTTAAAAGGCAAAACCGTATACCTTCCGGGCAAAGGAACAACTCCGGATTATTCTCTCCGCTACGTTCTCTCTGCTGCCGGACTTTCTGAAGATGACGTAACTCTGGAATTCAAATCCGAGGCAACAGAAGTTGCTTCCGTTCTTGCAGAGGATCCGAATGCTATCGGTCTTCTCCCGCAGCCGTTCGTAACTGCTGCTATGGCACAGAACGACAAACTGGCTATGATCATGGATCTCGCTGCACTCTGGGACAGCTTCCAGCCGGAAGAAGGAGGCAGCCGTCTTGTGACAGGTGCTACCATCGTAAACAAAGCATTCTTAGAGGAACATAGCGACCTTGTTGATATTTTCCTCGAGGAACATGAAGCATCTATTGAGTTCACAGAGACTGATCTGGATGCAGCCGCAGAACTGATCGCAGCCCAGGGTATCGTTGCAAAAGCACCGATCGCGAAAAAAGCGCTTCCATTCTGTAATGTGGAATACATTGATGGAGAAGAAATGAAAGAAGCATTAAGCGGATATCTGAATGTACTCTTTGAGCAGAACCCGGCATCTGTCGGCGGTGCACTTCCGGAGGATGCATTCTACTACATTCCGCAGTAGTCCGATCCATAACCGAATATGCAAATGTTCCGGCTTCAATCCGGCATTTTGCAAAACAAAAACCGATCCTTTAAAAAATAAAATCGGGGTGGCAAGGAAAAATCCCGGCCGCCCCGTTTTTGTTGCCGCGTATGCCAAGGAAACGTCCGAGGGGTGTTTCATATGGCTGCCAAATATACAACGTATCCATACCGACCATAGATTCTACTTGTACAAAAAGGAGCAAATTTTCAATGAAACAACTCCCCACATGGACAAAGCAATGTATCATTCTCGCTTTCTGGCTGCTTCTCTGGCAGATTGGTGCGATGCGCATTGACAATCACATACTTCTGGTCAGCCCCGCAGATACTCTGAAAGCTCTCTCCGGGCTGATATTTTCTCCTGTTTTCTGGGGATCCATCTGGTTCTCTTTTGCACGAATCAGTTTGGGATTTTTCATTGCTTTTTTTGCCGGACTATTGACCGGTACCCTGGGATACTGGAAACCAATCATCAATGACTTTCTGGCACCGCCGATCCACTTTATGAAATCCATCCCGGTAGCTTCTTTTGTAATTTTAGCTTTGATCTGGACCGGCTCCGAAAATCTGTCCGTGTTTATCTCCTTTATCGTCGTTTATCCGATGATTCATGTGAACACACTGGCCGGCTTAAAAAGTACTGACCCCAAGCTGTTGGAAATGGCAAAAATTTTCCGTGTTCCTTTGTGGCGCCGTGCCATGTCCATCTACCGTGTGGCTCTCTATCCGTATCTTGCCAGCGCAATGAAAACAGCCTTAGGCATGGGCTTTAAATCCGGCATTGCTGCCGAAGTCATCGGTGTTCCGGAAGGTTCCATCGGCGAAGGCCTGTATATGTCCAAGATTTATTTAAGCATTGCCGAATTATTTGCATGGACTGTTGTAATTATCTGCGTCAGTGTTTTATTTGAAAAAGTATTTTTGCTACTGCTTCGAATGGCCGCAGGGAAAGGAGTGATAAACAGGCATGAAGAAGAACCATCCGAATAACAATCTTGAAAAATCCAAGCTTCTTCCAGCTTCCTCTGTACCCAAATCCGGCGAGATCCGAATCGAACATCTGTCAAAATCCTACGGCGAAGAACAGATTCTCAAAAATCTGTCCCTCACACTTACACTAGGCCGCAGCTATTGTCTTATGGCTCCATCCGGTGCCGGAAAAACCACGCTTTTTCGAATTCTTCTTGGTTTGGAAGCAGCAGATTCCGGACATATCGATGGTCTGGACGCGATACGTCTCTCGGCAGTTTTCCAGGAAGACCGCCTTCTTGAGGGATATACAGCACTGGAAAATCTACGATTTGTAACCGGACGTTATTATACAAACGAAGAATTGACCTCTGTTTTGCTTCGCCTGCTTCCTCCGGAAGCGATGTCCAAACCGGTCCATGAATTTTCCGGCGGAATGAAACGGCGAACCGCCATCCTCCGGGCCATTCTCGCTCCGTCTGATTTTATCATCATGGACGAGCCATTTACCGGGCTGGATAGCGAAACCAAACAAAAAGCCATTGATCTGATTTTGGAATTTACAAGCGGAAAACTTCTTTTATTTTCCACACATCATGAAGAAGATGCAAATCTGCTGAATGCGGAACATATTACCTTACCTGCTAACTAGCTTTCTGAATCACACGCTTCGATATCCAAGCTTGCTCGATTCTCTCAGATTACATGAATCAAATGATATAATCTACAAAAACACAAAAGGCTGAAAATCAGTTCTGACACCGATTTTCAGCCTTTTCTTTATACCAAATTATATTTTCTTAAAACCAGAATCCCAGATGCTCCAGTAAAATCTTTGTTCCCATAAGAATCAGAATCAAACCACCTGCAAATTCTGCTTTGGACTTAAATCTCACACCAAATACATTTCCAACCTTTACACCGATGGAAGACAGGGTAAATGTGATCACTCCAATGAAAACAACTGCCCAGAAGATATTTACACGCAGGAATGCAAATGTAACACCGATTGCAAGTGCATCAATACTTGTCGCAACAGCAAGCGGGATCATTGCTTTTACACCAAAGGAGCCATCCATTTCCTCACAGCCCTCTTCTCTGGATTCTTTGATCATATTGAAACCAATGAGTCCAAGAAGCACAAATGCTACCCAGTGGTCAATGCTAACGATTGCCTCTTCAAACTGACTTCCAAGAAGATAACCGATCAACGGCATCAAACCCTGGAATCCGCCAAAATATACGCCACAAGTGAGTGCATGACTCAGTTTCATTTTCGGTACAGAAAGTCCCTTACATACAGATACTGCAAATGCATCCATAGAAAGTCCCACGGCAATAACAAAAAGTTCAGCTAAACTCATACTGAATATCCTCCTAAAACGTAAAAACATATAATAAACGCACCGGATACCGGGCGAATCATACCAGTCTGCCTTTCGGGGTTCTTATCCCTTTTGTTTCCTGTCGCACAAAAAAAGACCCACCTGTCCCCTTGGACAGATCAGTCTCATCATTTCAAGCGAAGCCAGGATCAACTCCAGTATGTTGACAACGCTGCATCGAATCATCCCGATGCCGACTACTCCCTTAATCTGGTATAGATTGCTTTTAAAGAATATCTCATTTGCACTCATTTGTCAATCAAAAAAACAAAGAATATACATCCGAAGCAGCATTCTTAATTCTTAACATAGTTTTCCGCATAGCCTCTCTTGAAACCTGAAAAGAGCCGGGGATATTGCTATCCCCGGACTCAATTTCAATTATAGTATCACATTTTTTGTGCTTATACGCCTGGAACCCACTCACCGTTTGCATTTACAAAGTAACCATCCGGAGTTCTCTGATTTGCATACATTGCACCATTGCTCGGATTCAGGTAATACCACTTGCCATCATCTGTCTGAACCCAGCCAGTCTTCATCTCGCCGCTTTCTTCATCGAGATAATACCAGGAACCAGTATTGGCATCTGCATGCCAACCAGTCTTCATCGCACCGCTTTCCTCATCAAGGAAATATGTCTTACCAGTCGTCTCATCTGTCTGCCAGCCAGTCTGCATACCGCTGTTGATATCGATCAGATACCATTTATCAGACTGAACATCTTTTACCCAGCCGTCTTTTGCAACACCATCAGCACCGAACGCATACCAGGAACCGGAAACTTTCTCCCATGCAACCTGCTCCTGCTGGTTTCCTGCTTCGTCTGTTACAATTGTACCTGCTGCGTAAGAGCCATCAGCATACTGCATCTTCCAGCTTGTTGTACCATCTTCTGTTGTTGTTCCCTGCCAGTGGCTGAGACCATCATCCGCTGTACCGTTTGTTGCACCAACAACGACACCAGTTACACTGTTTACCTGGCCCTTCTGTTCATCTACAGTTGTTTCACCCGGATCATTCGGACCTGTCGGAGCCTGAACAGACGGAGTCTGAGCTGCCGGACCCTGAGCTGCCGGACCCTGAACCTCCGGAGTATCTGTAGTATCTGTGGACGGTTTTTCTTCTGGCTGAGACGGAGCTACATAATCGTCGTCATCGTCGTCGTCATCGTCGTCATCTTCATAATACGGTGCGACAATAACACCATTTTTATCTGTGTAATACTGTACACCATCAACTACTACGATGCTGCTCTTTACGCAATATCCATCAGAATCAATAAAGTACTTTTTACCATCCAGTGTAAGGATTGTATCCTTGATGATATTTCCTTCTGCGTCAACATAAACTTTATCGCCGTCCTTCTCAATCCACTGGGATGTTGCCATCTTACCATCAGAACCAACCCAGAAAGAACCATGCTTATCTGTGATCCACTGATTTTTTACAAAGTAACCATCTTCATCGAAGAAGTACCAGTATTCGCCGGCTTTTGCCCAGCCGTTTTCAGCCATTGTGCCGTCTTCTTTCACCCAGAAAGTGCCGTTGATCCACTTATTGGACTGCATTGCGCCTTTATCGTTGAAGTAATACCACTTATTATTAATCTCTTTCCACTTACCTACAACCTTTGCACCGGAAGAATCAACATAATAGAATTTGTCTTTCACTTCAACCCAGTCAGACACTACCATCTTTCCGTCTTCGCCAAGCCAGTATTCTTTACCGTCTCTTTCGATCCATTCCTCTGCAACCATCTGGCCAAGATCGTCATAGAAGTACCAGTCACCGTTTTCATCTTCATACCAGCCTCTGATACCTTCATCAGCTTCTGGATATCCGATCAGAATACCGTTTTCATCTGTCTGATATGTCTTCCCGTTAATCTCAGCAGTACCATTGATTACCTTATGACCGCCTTCTACATAGTACCATGCATCGCCCCAGCCAATAATGCCTTTTACGATCATCTTACCGGTTTCATTAACAAAAACTTCCTCGCCGTCTTTATCAATCCACTGTTCTGTTACTAACTGACCAGCTTCATCGTAGAAATAGAAATCGCCATTTTCGTCTGTAATCCAGCCTGTGGTAATATCTGGAGTATCTGGATCGTCCGGCGTATCTGGATTGTCTGGAGTATCCGGTGTGTCTGGAGTATCTGGATCGTCCGGTGTGTCTGGATCATCCGGCGTATCTGGATTGTCTGGAGTATCTGGATCGTCCGGCGTATCCGGTGTGTCTGGAGTATCTGGATCGTCCGGTGTGTCTGGATCATCCGGCGTATCTGGATTGTCTGGAGTATCCGGTGTGTCTGGAGTATCTGGATTGTCCGGTGTGTCTGGATCATCCGGCGTATCTGGATTGTCTGGAGTATCTGGATCGTCCGGCGTATCCGGTGTGTCTGGAGTATCTGGATCGTCCGGTGTGTCTGGATCATCC
>SVDR01000086.1 GCA_015057755.1 Lachnoclostridium sp. | reverse complement strand
ACGGTACATACATCGGTTCCATCTCCATCGCCGACACCATCAAGCCTGAATCCGCGACTGCCATTGCTTCTTTAAAGAAACTGGGCATCCACACAGCTATGCTTACAGGTGACGGCGAAGAAACAGCGAAAGCCGTTGCGTCCCAGACCGGTATCGACACCGTATACTCCAAGCTTCTTCCGGGCGAGAAACTTGACATTCTCAGGGAACTCCGCTCTAAGCATGGACATGCTATGTTCGTAGGCGACGGAATCAACGATGCTCCGGTACTTGCCGGCGCAGACGTCGGTGCAGCCATGGGCAGCGGTGCAGACGCAGCCATCGAAGCCGCAGACGTGGTATTCATGACTTCCAGCATGGAAGCAATTCCGGAATCCATCCGCATCGCAAAACAGACCGGCTCCATCGCGTACCAGAACGTGGTATTCGCTTTAGCGATCAAAGCCCTGGTTATGGTGCTCGGCTTATTCGGCATCGCATCCATGTGGATGGCCGTATTCGCAGACTCCGGCGTTGCAATGCTCTGCGTACTGAACTCCATTCGAGTGCTGTACAAGGCTAAATAATAACCATTTTTTAAAATGCGAACAAGATAAATCCTCCTCCGAGGCTTCTTAACAGATAAAAGTACCTGAATGCTCCGAAAAATTCATTCAGGTACTTTTTTTCCTTCGTTTCATTAGATTTTTGTCAAATCTTCAGCAAATCCATATATTGTAAGTACCCAAACAAGAAAAACGATTCTCTCTAGGTACTTTCCTATCAAATAATCATTAATTCGATTTGAAATAAGTACCTCAATGGTCAGAACAGCCTTTCCCAGGTACTTTGAGCAACTATATTCATGATTTCGCACCTATTTTTCATAGATATATGGTACAATAGAATCAGAAAAGAAGCCCAGTCAACATCCTGATTCTGTGTTTCGAAGGAGGCATGACCATGAAAAAAACATACGAACTCGACTATACCCAACTCAAAAACTACTGCACTCCAGAATCATTCTCTTTCCGGACCACCGCAGAACTGGAACCGTTGGACGGTATCATCGGCCAGGAACGCGCAGTCAAAGCCTTTGACTTCGGTCTGGCAGTGAAAATGAAGGGCTACAATATCTATATGTCCGGCCCATCCGGCACCGGAAAGACTACATACGCCTGCAGCAGTACAGAAAAACTTGCGGCCACCGAACCGGTCCCGACCGACTGGTGTTATGTCTACAACTTCCAGAATCCGAAAAAGCCGATTGCTCTCTATTTCGAGGCCGGCACCGGAAAACACTTCAAAGATGACATGGCGAAACTGGTGGCAATGTTCAAAAAAGAGCTACCAAAAGCTCTGCAGTCCGAAGATTATGAAAAACAAAAAATGACTCTCATCCATAGTTATGAGATCAAACAGGATGCACTACTGGCAGAACTTCATACTTTCGCTGCGGAATACAGTTTCCAGATCAAGAGTACGGAAGCCGGTATTTACTTTATTCCGCTCGTTGATGGGGAACCAATGGAAGACGAAGCCTTTGAAGCACTTCCGGAGGAGATGAAAGAAGCGATCGAACAGAACTCCCAACTGATTCAAGAAAAAGCCAATCACACATTCCGCGAGACCCAACGCCTGGAAAAAGAATGTGAAAAGAAAGTTGACGAACTGAACCGAAAGATTGCTATGTTTGCCATTGGCCGACATGTAAAAGAACGCTTGGAAACCTATAAGTCCTATGATCGTGCGGTATCTTATATAGAAGCTGTACAAAACGATGTTCTTGATCATCTGGAGCAGTTTATGGAAACTTCCGAACCGCAAGAAGACGCACTTTCTGCACTGCTTCCGATGTTCCCAAAAAAGCAGGAAGAAGATGTGACTTTAAAATACCGTGTTAATCTAATCGTAGATCATTCAGAAACCAAGGGAGCACCGGTTGTTGTAACCTTCAATCCATCTTACAGTAAACTGATGGGTGAAACGGAATACGACAATGAATTTGGTACTCTGACCACTGATTTCATGAAGATCAAAGCCGGTCTGTTCCATCAGGCCAACGGCGGATACCTGATCGTACAGGCACAGGACATTCTTTCTGCTCCACATGCATGGGAGGCCCTTCGCCGCGTGATCAAGACCAAAGAGATTGACATGGATTCCATCCGAGAACTGAGCGGAGCTACTGCTGTTCCGACCTTACAGCCGGAACCGATTCCGGCTCAGCTGAAAGTTATCATGATCGGCACCGATTACTATTACGATGTTCTCAGCCAGTACGATGAGGAATTTGATAAATTCTTCAAGATCCGCGCAGATTTCGACTATGAAATGCCGCGAAGCGATGAAAACATCAGCAAGATCGCCCAATTCATTAAGGGGTTCGTAGAACGAGAACATACCCTGGAATTCGACGTAAGCGCTGTCTGTGCCGTTATCGAACACTCCTCCCGTTCTGCATCCAGACAGGACAAATTATCGACCCGCTTCAATTATCTGTCTGAAATTTTAGGAGAGGCATTTACATGGGCCCAGATAGATGGTGCATCCATTGTTACTGCAGAGCACATTCAAAAGACCATCAAAGAAAAAGAACAGCGCCTGATGCTCTACAAAGAGAAAATGGACGAAATGCTGGATGAAGGCGTGATCATGATCGACACCGACGGCGCCGAAATTGGTCAGATCAACGGACTTGCTGTCCTCGACATGGGCAGCTATGCATTCGGAACCCCGTCCCGCATCACCGCCACCACCTACGTCGGAAAATCAGGCATCGTAAACATCGAAAAAGAAGCCCGCATGAGCGGACAGACCCACGACAAAGGCGTGCAGATCATCACTGGATTCCTCGGGCAGACCTACGCCCAGAAATTCCCGATGTCCCTCTCCTGCCGTGTCTGCTTTGAGCAGAACTACAACGGCATTGACGGCGACAGTGCATCCAGTACCGAACTGTACTGCATCATCTCTTCCCTTTCCGAACTCCCAATCCGCCAGGATCTGGCCGTGACCGGCTCCGTCAATCAGAAAGGGGAAATTCAGGCTATCGGCGGTGTGACCCACAAGATCGAAGGATTCTTCGACCTCTGTAAAAAGCGTGGTCTGACCGGAAAACAGGGTGTTATGATTCCCCAGTCCAACGTCAAAGATCTGGTCCTCAATGATGAAGTCGTAGCGGCAGTCAAGAACGGAACCTTCCACATTTACCCGATCACCCACATCGACCAAGGAATCGAGCTTCTTATGCAGTATCCTGCAGGCGAAAGAAATGAAAATGGAGAGTATCCGGAGAATAGCGTGCATGGAAAGGTTTATCGGAAATTGAAAGAGTTCCATAAAGCGGCACAAGAAGAATAAAGTTTTATACGAACATCGACAACAACACATATTATGAATATGGAGAATGTAGTAATGAAAAAAGTATTATTATTCATAACAATATTTTGTACGTGCTTTATAGTTGCATGTGGTGGTGTGAAAAACGAGAACACAAGTACAAGTGCTAATAAAGAGGTTTTTAGCACTTCGGCAAACGAGCCCGTGGTTACATCAGAAGCAGCTGCTGCCACTGCTGAAGAACTTTCAGTAACACCTGAACCTACTGGAATACCGGAAGAACCTGTTGCTGAGGACGAAGTGATTTATGTCAGCACGGCGGGTGAGTTCCTCGAGGCTATCGCCCCAGGCGTTGTCATTGAGCTTGCGCCGGGCACCTATAACCTTACAGAGTATCTCCATGAGGCCTCTGATAACGTCTCGGACTATGTTACTCGCAGCTTCACTGACGGCTGGCAGGCAGAAATCCGCGATGTCACAAAACTGACGATCCGCGGAGCAGAGAGCGGCAAGGTCGAGGTCGTGGTGGAACCCCGCTATTCCGATGTGCTCTACTTCAATGGCTGTTCCGATATTTCCATTGAGAACATCACCTTCGGCCATACGATTGAGCAGGGAAACTGTCAGGGCGCTGTGCTGGCGTTTGATTATTGCCAAAAAATCAGTCTCGACGGTCTGGATCTCTACGGATGCGGTACCTACGGCGTAGTGGCAGACCACACGGTGGGCATTATGCTCAAGGACTGCATTATCCGCGAGTGCAGCTACGGTATCGTCGACCTGCAACTATGCAGCGACGCCATCTTTAAGGACTGCGATTTCCGGGACAACGAAGGTTTCGACATGCTGAGCCTCAGCTGCTCCTTCGCCCGCTTCGAAGGCTGCTCCTTCACAGAAAACGAGGGAAGTAATTTTCTTCCCGCTTCCTATAACCGCAGCAGCGAAAGCGGAGCACACTTTGAACGCTGTACTTTCGGCCGCTGGGAGAGCCAGCACCTTAATGAGGAATTGAAAGGCCGTGGAAGCTTTGTGATCGGAAATGACTGCCAGTTTGCAATCGCAGCAGGCAAGCGGGTTGTCCACGTTTCTAACATGGAGCAGATGATCGAAAACATTGCTCCCGATACACAGATTCTGCTTGCTCCGGGCAAATACAACCTGAGTGATGCGCTCAACGCACTTTATGCACGGGAAGGCGTGCACTTTAATGAGAGCCACGAATTCGTACGCATCGACGAGGCATATGACGGCCTGGAACTCGTCGTCACCGGCGTAAACGGGCTTTCCATCTCCTCCGTGTCCGGTTCGGCAGCGGATACCGAGATTATAACAGACCCGCGCCATGCCAACGTTTTGCGCTTTGAAAACTGCTCCAATATCGGCATGATGGACCTCACCATGGGGCATAGTGATACCGGTAACTGCGCCGGAGACGTACTGTATTTCATCCAATGCAGCGATATTATCCTCTCCGGACTGGACCTATATGGATGCGGTGTCTACGGCATCGGCACAAAAGAGTGTGCGTGCCTGGCATGTTTCGATTCCACGATCCGCGACTGCGAAAACGGCGCACTGGAACTCTATGATGCGCAGAACAGGCAGATGTTCCTCAACTGTGAAATGACCGGTTCCGGCAGCGGCGGCTATTTCTACACAAATGATGGTTCCGACGGAGTGTTCTATTTCTACCGATGCACCTTCGGCAAAGAGGAAAGCAACAGCCTTGCCTTCAACGACAGAATCACCACCGAGGACTGCAGCTGGTCCGAGCTTATCGTGCCCCCCGATTATTCCGAGGAAGCGAACGCAGACGATGCGTTCTTCCCCCTGGACATGACGCGCCTTAAGGTAGTCTCATTCGATGAAAAGGTTCTGACGGCAGATGGGTATTTTATTCTGTATGAGATCGTTAACAAGAAGTCCGGTGAAATAAGCTTTGAGACAAGCGATGATGTGAGATTCCTTACATTTGAGGAGGACGGCCGCGGATGCTTCTGGACAGACAGTGAAAAAGGGCGTTCTTTCAACTATGAGATGGACAGCGCGTATTCCTGCGCGATCTCTTTCGACGATGGCGGCAAGGCGTCATTCGGTCTCTATGCCGACCAAGGCGGAGCTTTGCCGGACAGCAAAGAGGGCTCCATCTGGCTTGCGCTGTATCTTGAGGACGAAGTCCTCTGGTGCTACTGATCGGATATTTGAAATTTAATTAAAGCGGATTAGTAGGAGCTGCAATTAAGCACCTTTTACTATCCGCTTTAATGTGAGGTAAGCAAACTTTCGTGATGCCTGCCATTTGAAATAACTGTTATTTCTTAATAATATTCACAACCCATTCTTTTCTGATTTCCCATAAAATTCCGTAACACTCCTCATTGCCCAGTGTCACAGAATCATCAAACAGTCTTTTCCAACTGTCCACAATCTTTCGTTTTATTTCCGGATAAAATGGTGTCATGAACGCCTCCATATCGCTGATCCCATACAACTCCAACATTTCAATATGAGCTTTGGCATCCGCTTCACTTTTCGGAATATAAGAATAGTTCAAAATCTTTCCCCATTTAAAAATATTGATCTTCGTCATCAATGCCGGATCCACAGAAAGTTCCAGCACAACGCTCTGGTCGTCCAACAGCATCGTTGCTTCCTGTGACAGAGAAACCCAGACCGGATAAATTGCGTAGTCTGGTTTTACTTCCTGCCACGGCGCATTTTTAACCAGCCAGTCGTACACCTCCAAGACAATCTTCGTGTCCTCTTTCCACTCGACAGCCACATGATCCGCTGTCGTGACATGATACCCCTTCGTATCAAGTTCCTCCAATATTTCTTTGCGTTGTTTGGTATAAACCGTGATCTTCTTCATCCGACTTCCTTTCAGATTGTATTTACTGTCTGCGCTTTGCAATCACCGTATCCATGCAGTGATAATGCAGGATTCCGGCGCTGTTGTCCTCAAAGATTACTTCGTCCATCTTGCAGATCTCCCAATCCGCAAAATGTTTGAACAGCTCTCCGGTCTTCCACATTTTCTCTTCCTTATCCCAGTCCGGTGGAAGTTCCAGAAATGGTTTGTCCACGAAAACATTGAGATAAATGTAGCCGCCGACATTTACCATTGCTTTTATTTTCTCAAAGAACGGCTCAATACAGTCATCAAACAAGTACTGAATGGTTCCCGTTGAATAAACGATATCAAACTTGTCCTCAATAGTAAAATCATTGATATCCGCAACAAATGCGTTGATAGAAACACCTCGCTCAGCTGCCAGTTTTTTCGTCTTTCTGATGCCTGACTCGGTGATATCAAATGCAGTCACATCGCAGCCAAGTTCTGCCATATAAACGGCGTCTTTTCCTTCTCCACATCCGATATCTAATACTTTTAACTCGTTTGGTTTTCTTGAAGTGATTTCCACCAATTCATCCAAAAATGATGCCGGTTCCAGTCCCCAATAATACTCGTCGCCTTCATAACACTTTTCATACTGCGTTCTGAAATAATCCATATATACCCCCAAGTATTGAAAACACTAACTCACTTTTTCACCAACGTAATTCCGGCGTACGTCATATAATTATAAAACAAACGTAATCGCTCTTAAAATATCGATAAAATCATCGGTCTCCATGCAAATGGTATGAGAATCAATTTTCTTAAATCCCGGATAGTTAGCAAATTTCACCGCATGGAAATGTTCCTTATATGAGACTTCAAAAACAAAATGAGACGGTAATGTGCATAATGCATGGCTCAAATCCTGTTTTAATGCCGCTTCTGCCCCCTCACGAATCAAATCACAGGCATATTCCGGGTGTTTGCAGATGGTATGACTGCCCCATCCATCTTTTACTGCAACCGTTTTCAGACAGGGATGAATATCTTTGCTATCCTCTGTCAAAGTTTTATCTCCGGATAAAAATACTGTCGGAACTCCATACAGAGCACAACAATAGCTGTAAGACAAAAATTCCGAACATGGCTCACCATTTAAAGTTACCTTTGTTGTCTTTGTCGTATTGGTATGAGATAACGGATTTCCATTTCTGCCGGCGGCTGCATGATAACCGACAAACATAGCGGCATCAAAGGTTTCATCAATTCCTTCCACCATATGTTCCGGACTTCCGTCCCATCCACGAACTACTTCACAA
>SVDR01000008.1 GCA_015057755.1 Lachnoclostridium sp. | reverse complement strand
TAATATAAAGTTCTGATAGAAAATCCCATACTATCCTCAAATCTTTGGCTAAACGACTGCGCTTCACAAGTTTTGCGCCCTTACAAAGGTCGCAAGCGCTTTTATCGCGACCGTCGTAAGGGCGGATGAAACGCAGTGAAGCAAAGGCAGTCAGCCTAATTTGAGATAGTATGGGATTTTCTGCAGATACTTATATTATTACTAAATTAAATCCCCATTTATCCAAGAAACTTCTCGGCAATCTTCACAAATACTGCAGAACCAGTCCAAAGCACATCTTCGTCGATATTGAACTTCGGGTTATGGTGCGGAACATCTGTACCTTTCTCCGGATTTGCGGAGCTTAAGAACATGAATGCACCCGGAACCTCTTTTACAAAGTATGCGAAGTCCTCGGAACCCATGTTTGGAGCATCCACATGATCGATCACGTTTTCAGCACCAACCACTTCTCTTGCACATTCACATGCGAATGCTGCCATCTCCGCATCGTTTTTCACCGGCGGAGTTCCCCAGATGATCTCAACCTCTGCCTCACCGCGGAATGTCTTTGCTGTGGACTCAGCAATCTCAATGATTCTCTTTACCATATACTGGCGAACTTCATCGTCCAATGTACGCATTGTACCCTCGATGATTACCTCAGACGGAATGATATTGTATGTATCACCGGCCTGAATCTTACCGATCGTCTGAACCGCCGGTTTTACTGCAGAAATTTCTCGTGCAATGATCTCTTCTAAGTTAATGACAATATGCGCTGCAATATTGATCGGGTCAACGCCTTTTTCCGGTGTGGAACCATGACAGCCATAGCCTTTTACTTTAATAATATATTTATCGTTAGAAGCCATTACATAACCCGGAGTACAGATTACAGTACCCGCCGGGATCTTCGGAGAAATGATGGAACCGATGTGTGTGCCAAATACAGCATCAACACCTTCCAAGCATCCTGTCTCGATGGAACGGATCGCACCACCGGAATTTTCCTCATCTGTCTGGAAAATCAATTTGATCGTACCTGCAATATTGTCTTTATTCTCTGCAAATACTTTACCGGCGCCGAGAAGCATAGTCACATGCGCGTCATGACCGCATGCATGCATCAGACCTTCGTGTTCGGATGCATAATCCACGCCTGTTCCTTCTTTAATCAAAAGCGCATCCATATCAGCACGGAACGCAATCGTCTTTCCTTCTTTTGCGCCCTGAATCGTAGCTGTCAGGCCACTGTCCTTTTCGTTTTCAACGTACGGAATTCCCCACTCGTTTAATTTCTCAATAATGTACGCTTTGGTCTTCGGAAGATGACCGCCAAATTCCGGAATCTTATGAAGATCTCTTCTCATGGTAACAAGTTCCTGCTGAATGTCTTTACATTTCTCCCACATCTCATGATCCACCTTTCTTTTTATAGATATAACACACAAAGACCGGCTCCCATAAAGAGAGCCGGCCAAAAATATCAGGCTTTATCCTTCAAAATTATTCTTCAGCTGCAGCTCTAGCTTCAACTTCTTTCTTCTGAACATCGCCCGGAGCCTGCTCGTAACGGCTGAACTCGTATGCGAACTCACCGATACCACCAGTCATGGAACGAAGGTCTGTGTTGTAACCGAACATCTCGGACATCGGAACATCAGCAACGATTTCCTGTTTGCCGCCATGGATGGAGTTCATACCAAGTACACGGCCTCTTCTCTTGTTGAGGTCACCCATAACATCACCAGTAAACTTATCCGGAACGATAACTTTAACGGATGCGATCGGCTCTAAGAGAACCGGAGTAGCTTTCATGAAACCGTCTTTGAATGCGATTGTGGAAGCCATCTTGAACGCCATCTCGGAGGAGTCTACCGGATGGTAGGAACCGTCTAATAATGTAGCCTTGATACCAACTACCGGGTAACCAGCTAACGGGCCCTTTAAGCAGCATTCCTGAACGCCTTTTTCAACTGCCGGGAAGTAGTTCTTCGGGACAGCGCCGCCGAATACTTTCTCTTCGAATACGTACGGTGTCTCAAGATCGCCGGACGGCTCGAAGGACATCTTAACATCACCAAACTGACCATGACCACCGGACTGTTTTTTGTGTCTGCCGGCTGCTTCAACTTTCTTACGGATTGTCTCACGGAAAGCGAATTTCGGTTTGGAAAGTTCGATCTCAACTTTATATCTGTTTGCTAATTTGCTTACAACTACATCGAGGTGCTGATCGCCGATACCGTAGAGTAATGTCTGACGGTTCTCTGCGTCTACAACTGCCTTTAATGTAAGGTCTTCTTCCATCATTCTTGCAAGTGCGCTGGAGATCTTGTCTTCGTCGCCCTTTGTCTTAGCAGCGTATGCCATGTATGTATACGGTGTGGAAATCTCCGGTTTGTGGTAAACGATCGGAGCTGTCTTCAGTGCGATTGTATCGCCTGTAGCAGTGATGTTTAATTTCGCAACTGCACCGATATCGCCGGCTTTGATCTCCGGAACCTCGATAACATCTTTGCCTCTTAATACGTATAATTTACCAACCTTTTCTTCTGTATCCTTATTTACGTTGTAAATTGTGGAATCAGCTTTTAATGTACCTGTGCAAACTTTCATTAAGGAGTATTTACCGATGAACGGATCTACTACTGTCTTGAATACTCTTGCGGACAGGGAAACATCTTCGTTGTACTTCGCTGTGAAACGCTCACCTGTGGAAACGTCAACACCAACGCACTCGAAGTAATCCGGAGCCGGGAAGTAACGATCAATTGCATTTAAGAGAGCGTTGAAGCCCTGGCAGTTGATACCGGAACCCATCATAACCGGAACGATGTTGCCTTCAGAAACGTGTGTCTGAACTGCTGTGTAGATCTCATCCTGTGTGAACTCGTCACCGGAGAAGTAACGCTCCATGTACTCTTCGCTTGTCTCAGCAACAGCTTCCATTAAAGCATCGCGAGCGATACCAAGGTTTTTCTCTGTGTACTCCGGAATCTCACATGCCTCATACTCGGAAAGGTTTGTGAAACGACGACCTTCCATCTTAACAACGTTAACGAAACCAACGAATTTCTCGTTTTCACGGATCGGAACCTGGAACGGAGCGATCTTTCTGCCGAATCTTCTCTCAAGCTTTAAGATAAGCTCTCTGTAGGAAGCGTGGTCATCATCCATGTTTGTAGCGAAGATGATTCTCGGAAGTCTGTATTTCTCACAGAGATCCCAAGCTTTCTCTGTACCAACTTCGATGCCTGCTTTACAGTTAACAACGATGATCGCTGCGTCTGCAACGCTTACTGCCTCTTCTACTTCACCAACGAAATCGAAGTAACCCGGTGTGTCTAACAGGTTGATCTTGATGTTGCCTTCTGCGCCTGCATACTCGATCGGAACCATTGTTGTAGAAATGGAGAACTGTCTCTTGATTTCCTCTTTATCGTAATCGCTGATTGTGTTACCGTCAGCAACCTTACCCATTCTCTTTGTAACACCTGTGATGTATGCAAGTGCCTCTGCAACTGTTGTCTTACCTGCGCCGCCGTGGCCTAACAGTACGACGTTACGGATGTTCTTTGTTCCATAAATGTTCATAATTATAATTCCTCCCGTACAAATATTTTGTAACGATCTTTTCCTTGAAAGACCCATTTATAAACATATGAGAAACGGAACTCTATTCCTCATTTATTTACCCATGCAAACATTCTATCAAAAAGACTTTAAAAAAACAAGTAAAATGTGCAATTTGCACAAATAATTTTAATCATTTAACGAATGAAGTGGTGTGTATGTCCCATCCGGATTCGGTCTGAACACATAATGCTCTTTCAGATAGATCACATCCGGGCGGTCTACGGTCTCAAGCTCCGCAAGGATCGCTGCTTTCGCAACTACAACCGCACCCGCTGTCTTCGCCAGTTCCTCGATCGCGCGGATTGAATCACCGGTGGCGATCACATCGTCGATCAGAGCAACTCGTTTTCCCTTGATCTTTTCAGCATCACAGCCGTTCAGATATAATGTCTGTTTCGCCTGTGTCGTGATTGAATAAACTGTAGACTCAATAGGATCCTGCATATAAGGTTTCCGGCTTTTTCTGGCAACAATGAATTCCTTCATCCCCATCAGTCTGGACATCTCATATGTCAGACACATGCCCTTTGCTTCCGCCGTCATCAGATAGTCCACTTCCGGCAAACGCTTTACCAGTTCCGGTGCAACAGCCTGTACCAGTTCTGTATCAGAAAGACAAACGAAACTTGCAAGTGCAAGATTCTCTTTGATCTTTACATAAGGAAGCTTACGTTTCACTCCACAGATCTCAAAATCAAAAAATTTCATTTCCTGTTCCATCATGCTCCTCTTTCCTTTCCCGTACATGGATTGCACGCCATTGTTAAAAGTATAACATCGAGACCGTATTCTGTAAAGCTAAAAATGTACCTTTTTATCACTTTAACTTGTTGACATTCCCAAATCTGTCCATTAAAATTTAAGTTCAGGAGGTAATCAATATGACAGAATCTACTATTGGCTTCATCGGTCTGGGACTGATCGGCGGTTCCATTGCCCGCGGACTGAAGCGCGCAAACAACCACGTGACAATCATGGCATACATGCGTACGAGATCCAAATTAGAACAGGCAAAGGCTGACGGTATTGTAGACGTGATCCTTGACGGAATTGATGAAACACTCTCTCAGTGTGACATGGTTTTCTTATGCACTCCTGTGGAATACAATGCCTCCTATCTGCAAAAAATCCGTCCGTATTTAAAACCTGGTGCAATTCTGACGGATGTTGGAAGCACAAAAACAAATATTCATAAGATTGTTCATGAAATGGACATGGACGATGTGTTTGTCGGCGGTCACCCGATGGCCGGTTCAGAAAAGACCGGTTATGAAAATTCCACCGCCCATCTTCTTGAAAATGCTTACTATATTATAAGCCCAACTGAAAAAAACACTCCGGAACAGATCGAACGCATGAGACAGATCGCGCTCGCACTTCGCGCGATCCCGCTGGTATTAAATTATGAAGAACATGATTTCTCCGTTGCAGCCATCAGCCATCTTCCGCATTTGATCGCGTCCAGCCTTGTAAAGCTGGTCAAGGACAATGACGGCGAGACTGAGACCATGAAGCGGATCGCTGCCGGCGGTTTTAAAGACATCACACGAATCGCTTCTTCTTCCCCTGTTATGTGGGAACAGATCTGTATGACGAATACGGACAATCTGAAAGTGTTAATGAGACGCTACATTGATTCTCTGGAATCGATCTATGGCGACCTGGATGCACACAACGGGCAAGCCATTTATGAGCTGTTTGATGAATCAGGAAAATACCGTGATACCTTCTCCAGTATCAAACGCGGTCCTGTTGCTCCGAACCATTCCTTCTCTGTTGATGTGGTGGATGAACCGGGTTCTATCGCGATCCTTTCTGCGATTTTGGCGTCCCGCGGAATCAACGTAAAAAACATCGGTATCAACAATGCCAGAGATTATGGCGAAGGTGCTCTGCGAATTGAGTTTTATTCAGAAGAAAAGAAATTAGAAGCTGCTGAGTTATTGAAACGCTACAATTATAACTTGTCACGCTAGAAATGAGGCAACTATGAAGTTAAAACAAGTTTCCCGTCTGCGCGGTGAAGTAACCGTGCCAGGTGATAAATCCATCTCCCACCGCAGTGTGATGTTTGGTTCCATTGCAAAAGGCACTACGGAAATTCACAATTTTTTAGAAGGAGCTGACTGTCTTTCCACGATCTCCTGCTTCCGCAATATGGGAATTGAGATTGAACAGAAACATGGGATCGTAACAGTCCATGGAAACGGTCTCCACGGTCTGAAGGCGCCAAATTGTATTTTGGACTGCGGAAACAGCGGAACGACCACTCGTCTGATCTCCGGTATTCTGGCTCCGCAGCACTTTGATGTGACTCTGACCGGCGATGAATCCATTCAGAAACGTCCGATGAAGCGGATCATTGAACCGCTGAGTCTGATGGGCGCTGATATTACCAGTATTCGTGACAACGGCTGTGCTCCTCTTGCCATTCACGGAAAACAGCTTCACGGAATCCATTACCATTCCAAGGTTGCGTCCGCGCAGGTAAAATCCTCCATTTTACTGGCAGGCCTTTACGCCGAGGGCGAGACAACCGTGACCGAGCCGAAATTATCCAGAAACCATACAGAACTGATGCTGCGTTTCTTCGGAGCTGAGGTAAAAACATCCGGTACGACCGCGACCGTACATCCGGCAGCCGAATTATATGGAAATAAGATTCAGGTTCCCGGCGACATTTCCTCTTCTGTATACTTTGTGGCAGCAGGACTGATCATTCCGAATTCCGAAATTTTAATCAAGAACGTGGGCATCAATCCAACTCGCGACGGACTGATCCGTGTATGCCGCGCCATGGGCGCCGATATCACCCTTTTAAATGAAAATCACGATTATTCCGAGCCGACGGCTGATATTCTGGTGCGTACCAGTAATCTGAAAGGCACCGTGATCGAAGGTGATATCATTCCGACGATGATCGACGAACTTCCGACGGTTGCCCTGATGGCATGTTTTGCCGAGGGTACAACGATCATCCGCGATGCTGCCGAACTGAAAGTCAAAGAATCAAACCGCATCGCGATCATGGTAGAAAATCTGACTGCCATGGGCGCTGATGTGGAAGAAACAGAGGACGGCATGATCATCCACGGCGGAACACCGCTTCATGGAGCCGTGATCCATACAAAAAAAGATCATCGTATTGCGATGACCTTTGCCGTTGCTGCTCTCGCTGCCGAAGGTGAGACAGAGATTCTGGATGCGGAGTGTGTGGAAATCTCCTATCCGCAGTTTTATAAGGATCTGATGGCGCTGGCAAGGTAGTCGAAGGTATTACAGCCATCATATCAGACCTTTTTTAAGAATGTAACATGTAATAAAGGCGATACTTGGTATTCAGGACCAAGCATCGCCTTTTCTGTTTTACTGAAAAAATCAGATTCCATAAATAACAATACCAGCCATTGCAGATATTACGATCAAAAGAATCGGGGACAATTTCTTTTTTGCAAAACGCTTATACCCAAACATCGAAACAAATAAAAATACAGTAATGATAATTGCTTGTACATCTGCTGTTAAAGCTGAAAGCGTTCCAAAACAGTTCTTAAAGATCATATAAATACCGGTTGCAAGTACAATACCGATAACACAAGGTTTCAGACCGCGCAGAACTGCCTGGACATATTTATTCTTTAAAGCCGTTTTGAGCAGTGCGGTTACCAGAAGAATGATCAGGAACGATGGAAAAACAACCGCCAGCGTTGCGATTACAGCTCCCATAAAACCTGCTTGGCTGCTTCCAATGTATGTGGCAAGATTTACCATAATTGGTCCCGGTGTGCTTTCACTGACCGCAATCATATAAGTCAGCATTTCATCATTTAGCCAGCCATAAGACATTACCACATCACGGATCAACGGAATCGCACCATACGCTCCGCCAAACGCAAAACATCCAACTTTCAGAAAACCGAGAAATAAATCAAGATAAATCATTTCTTTACACCGCCTTTCTGATCAGGTGCTCCATTCAGGACAAAGATCGTCAAACTCACAACCGCTGCAATCAGCATGAGGCTGATCGATGAGAAATTCCATGCAAAGATATTAATACAGAGCATTGCAAGCGCAGAGAAAATCATGATTGCTCTGGGTAATTTCTTCTTGTGCATTTTCTTAATCATGGTAATCGCTGCGTCCAGAATTAAGATACCGACGGCAATCTTAATACCCTTAAACGCATTGGCAATCACAGTCAACTCTAAAAAATTGTCAAGAAACATCGAAATGAGGTAAATAATCATAAAGGATGGAACGATCATGCCAAACGTTGCAGCTAATGCCCCACGAAAACCTGCTTTTTTATATCCGGTAAAAGTAGCGCAGTTAATCGCGATCGGACCCGGAGTGGATTCCGCAATGACAGTTACATTCATCATCTCGTCATGAGTAATCCATTGTATTCTTTCCACACAGTTATTTTCAATCATTGCAATCATTGCATAACCTCCACCAAAGGTAAACAAGCCAATCTTGGCAAAGGTAAAAAACAAATCAAATAAGAGATTCACTCTTGTTCGCCCTCCTTTCGGTATTCACATTGGCAGACCGTCATATCTCGATCAACAGTAAGCGATGCGCTTCGCATCTGTTCAAACTGACCTGACAGATAAGCGATGGCTGTCTGCACCGGAAGATAATGGGTGTGATAGCCGTACTTTTCTCCATAGACTAAACCGGCATCTCTCATTACTTTCATATGCTGTGAAACTGCAGACTCTGAAATACCAAACTTTTTAGAAAGAGAACGCACACAATGCTTTCTTTCCAAAAGCGCTTGATATATTTTCAAACGCATTGGTTCTCCTAATGCTTTTAGCATACGCTCAAGATCCATCTTGGCCTCCTCCTATAATTAAGTAATGACTTAATTATAATATCGCATTTTAATTAAGTCAACACTTAACGAGAAAGCAAAACCTAAAAAACGGGAAGCAACATGATCTCATTCATGCAGCTTCCCGTTTCTTATAATACCTTCTATTGATTTCTCTGGTATCTTAGTTAAATCCAAAGAACTTCTGTGCGATCTTGTATCCCATAATGGACACCTGACGTCCGCCCTTGCCCGGCAGATTCATGCTCTGACCGAGGAAGCCCCAGCGAAGTCTTCTGTAAAGCTTAGGATTATCTTTCTTTAAGTCCTCCCAAAGCTGTTTCTTCTTTTCCATATTCTCTTCTGTTCCGGACTTGATCGCAAGGATAGAACAGATCGTCATCATGATCTCCAGATAACTTGTCATGTACTGGCGAAGTTTCTTATTCTGGATCTTGGTCACATCATAATAACCAAGCATCAGTTTAGTCACACGATACTGCTGGTCAATACGGCCGATCATGATCTGCTCATTGACAGACTGGTCGGAACGGCCGATGAAATAGCGATAGAAATTCACATCGAGATAATACATCTTCTCCACGTGCGGAAGCGGATGGTAAACAAAAATATTATCTACATAGAATGTGTGTTTCGGAAGCTCGAGGTTACAGCTCTTTAAAAGTTCTGTACGGTAAATAACCGAATGCATCAGGATATACTGACCCGGTGCAAAATACTTCGCGTCACTCCAGGTAAATACTTCGTTTTTCGGAATTGCTGTGCGATAGTTCATGACCTTTTTGTGTTTTGCACCTTGTTTCTCGTATACGAAATTAGTGATGAGCATATCGAGAGTTTCTTTTCCATATACAAAGTTTCTCAATGTTTCCAGTACTTTCATATATGCTTCATGGTTTACCCAGTCATCGCTGTCTACAACCTTAAAGAAGACACCTGTCGCATTGCGAAGTCCGGCATTAACTGCCTCACCGTGACCGCCGTTTTCCTGATGGATTGCCTTACAGATTCCCGGATATTCTCTTTCATATCTGTCAGCGATTTCCGCTGTATTGTCCTTTGTTGAACCGTCATTTACGATCAGGATTTCAACCTCATCTCCGCCTGGAAGCAGGGACTTGATACAATTGTCCATGTACGCGGCTGAGTTGTAACATGGGATTGCGATTGATAAAAGTTTCAATTTATTTACCTCCAAAAGATTACTTCCAATATAACACATCTATCATATCACATCCGACTGAAAAAAGCAAAAAATTCCTTTAATTTCATCCATGAATATGGTATGATTGTAAAAAGGTCCCTGGGATGTCGCATCCCAATGGTTGAACTGATGGTATTATAAGGAATGAGGTATCGTATATGGCAAAGAAAAGACTTGTATTGACACTTGGACATCGCGCTCTTGGTGCTACCCTTCCGGAGCAGAAGGCTGCTGTAGCAGAGACAGCGGTATGTCTCGCTGATCTTATTCAGGATGGATTCCAGATCGTTATTACCCATGGAAATGCTCCGCAGGTTAATATGATTCATACTGCGATGCATGAGTTTGCAAAGAAGCATCCGGACTATACACCGGCACCGATGGCTGTCTGTGCTGCGATGAGCCAGGGATATATTGGTTATGATTTACAGAACGCAATCCGTTCTGAACTCGTCAAGCGTGGTATCTACAAACCGGTTTCTACGATTTTAACACAGGTAACCGTAAATCCGGATGACGGCAATACATACACACCATACAAGATCATCGGTCGTACGATGACTGCTGAGGAAGCACAGGCGGAAGACAGTAAGGGCAATGACACGGTTGAGACTGACGAAGGTTTCCGTCGTGTTGTAGCTTCTCCAAAGCCGATCGCGATCGTTGAAATTGATGCGATCAACGCGATCCTCGATGCAGACCAGCCTGTAATCGCTGCAGGCGGCGGTGGAATTCCGGTTATCAAAAAGGACGGAACTTTGATGGGCACTGCTGCTGTGATCGACAAGGATCTGACTGCTGCCGTTCTCGCAAAAGAGGTAAATGCTGACGTTCTGATGTATCTGACTGACGTTGACAATATTGTACTGAACTACGGTTCCGACAGCGAGATCCCGTTATATGAGCTTTCTTCTAAAGAAGCGGAAGAACTTGTTTACAAAGGACAGTTTGCTGCCGGCACTATGGATCCGAAGGTTCGCGGCGGTATCGACTTCATCCACACAGGCACAAACCGTAAAGTGATCATCACTACACTGGAAAAAGCAAGAGCTGCACTGGACGGAAAAGCAGGTACTGTAATTTACTAAAATCTGATCTTTCTACTACAGAAAAGAGCCCCGACATCACCATCGGGGCTCTTCTTTTCTATCTTTTTTGTCTTATAAGATTACTTTCGCCGGGCACTTCGCTGCGCACTTGCCGCAGTTTGTACACTTCTCGTAATCAATCTTCGCCAGGTTGTTGTCCATATGGATCGCATCGAACTCACACTGTTTTGTACAGAGTGTACATCCGATACAGCCTGCGTCACATTTTTTCTTCACATCCGGTCCCTTATCGTGGGAATTACACTGAACCAGATGCTCTGCTGTATACGGTACTAACTCGATCAGACCGCGCGGACAAATTGCAACACACTGTCCACAAGCTACACATTTTTCTTTATCAACAACTGCTACACCGTCAACGATGTGGATCGCATCAAACTGACACGCTTTCACACAGCTTCCGGAACCGAGACAGCCGTAGGAACATGCCTTCGCTCCTGCTGCCGGAACAACGGAAATCTTTACGCAGTCATCAATACCATAGTAATTGTACTGTGTATTTGCCTTGTCGCAAGTACCTTTACATTTTACAAAGGCAACCTTCTTTACAGAACCGCCAGACTCTACGCCCATGATTGCTGCGATCTTCGCACCAACTGCTGCACCGCCAACCGGACACTGGTCAACTTTCGCATTTCCTGCAACGATCGCTGCTGCAAGACCGTCACATCCCGGATAACCACAACCACCGCAGTTGTTGCCCGGAAGTTCCTCTCGAACGAGAGTCACTCTCTCATCCACTTCTACTTTGAATTTTTCACTGGCAACGCCGAGGAGTACGCCGATGACAATACCGACAACGCCGACAACTGCTGCCGCGATGATAATACCTGTAATATTCATCTTACGTCTCCTTTCTTAGATAAGACCGGAAAATCCGAAGAATGCAATTGACATTAAACCGGCTGTGATCAGGACGATCGGAGAACCTTTGAATACATGCGGAACGTCGTTGTACTCAATCTTCTCACGGATGCCTGCCATCAGGACGATCGCTATCGTGAAACCTACGGAAATACCAATACCGTTTACTACGCTCTCAATGAAGTTGTAGCTCTTCTGAACGTTTGTTAATGCTACACCGAGAACTGCACAGTTTGTTGTGATAAGCGGAAGATATACGCCAAGCGCCTCATAAAGGCTGACCATATTCTTCTTTAAGAACATCTCAACGAACTGTACCAGTGCGGCGATCACAAGGATGAATACGATGGTCTGTAAGTATTCAATTCCAAGTTTCACCAAAACGAAATCATAGATCAAACTTGTGCATGCAGTCGCGATTACGATAACGAAGATAACTGCAGCACCCATACCAGCAGCTGTCTCAGTTTTCTTGGATACACCAAGGAACGGGCAGAGACCGAGGAACTGGCTTAAAACTACGTTATTTACCAGGGCTGAGCCAATGGCAATGAGTAATAATTCTTTCATTTCTCCACTCCTTCCTTAATTTGTCTTCTCTGCTTCTGCTGCTTTTGCTGCCTCAGCAGCTTTCTTCGCTGCAAGAGCCTTTTCAGCTGCTGCCTTCTTAGCTGCCGCTGCTTTCGCTGCCTCTTCTGCCTTCTTTTCAGCAAGGATCGCATGATTTGTCATACCTGTGCAGCCCTGACAGTTCATACAGTCACCGCCGCATGCAAGTGCAGATTTCGGAGCGTCGCCGTTTGTTGCGCTCGGAAGTCTCAGCTTGTTCTGGATCGCTGCAAGGATCGCAAGTGTAAACAATGCACCCGGAGCCAGGATCATGATGGAAATGTGGAACTCTTCCGGAATGATCACATGTCCGAAGAAAGCGCCTGCACCGATCAGCTCACGGCACATACCAATGATTGTCAGAGATAATGTAAATCCGAGACCCATACCAACGCCATCGAAGAAGGATTCTACCGGACCATTCTTTGCTGCATAAGACTCTGCGCGGCCAAGAATGATACAGTTTACTACGATAAGCGGAATGTAAATTCCAAGGGAATCATACAGGGACGGTAAAAAGCCCTGGATCAAAAGCTGTACGATGGTTACCAGGCTGGCAACTACTACGATATAAGCCGGAATACGGACACGATCCGGAATAACCTTACGCAGTAAGGAAATTACCAGGTTGGAGAACATCAAAACTGCTGTTGTGGAAAGTCCCATACCGAGACCATTGCTTGCGGATGTGGTCGTCGCAAGAGTCGGACACATACCAAGCATCAGGATGAAGGTAGGGTTTTCTTTGATAATACCGTTATAAATACGTTCTACACATTTATTCATAACCTTCCCTCCTCCTAATTCATACAATTATGCAGATAATAGAACGCTGCATTGACTGCGTTTGTAACTGCATTAGATGTTACAGTTGCACCACTGATGGCATCAATCTCGTTGGATGTGGATGCGCCCATCTTGGTTACAACAAGACTGTCTTCATTTTTGCCAATGTACTGATCACGGAAGTCAGCTTCTTTTGCTTTCAGACCGAGACCAGGAGTATCGTTGATCTCACGGATACCAACGCCTGTGATAGCACCGTTTGCATCAAAACCAACAGAAATCTTTACTGCACCGCCGTAACTGTCATTGGACAAGGAGTTGATCACATAACCAACTTCTGCGCCGCCGGCATCTGTACCTGTCAGAACA
The DNA here is from genome assembly GCA_015057755.1 of Lachnoclostridium sp. Next base: position 39,006 of record SVDR01000008.1, on the reverse strand, counting down.
GATTCGATCGCAACGCCTCCAAAACCGGCAAGTTCACCGGATGCTGCCAGTTCAGCAATTTTTTCCGCAGAACCTTCCACTTCTGTGAAGGAACTTGCTGCGGAAAGGACTTCCTGATATGTTCTGTTGTTCTTATCGATCGTCGCCTGAGCGATCGGATCCTTTGTAATATCGTATACAAATCCGAGGCACAGACCGGAAACCAGAGTGATCGCAAAAAGGACCAGTGCGTCTTTCATAAATCCAGATTTACTTGCCATTTTTCTTACCTCCTTTTCCGAATGCTGTAGGAAGTGTGTACTTCTCGATCAACGGAACCAGCATGTTACAGAAGATGATCGCGTAAGAAACGCCTTCTGCACTGCCGCCAAAGATACGGAACAGGCCTGTTAAAAGACCGAGGCAGACACCAAATACAATCTGGCCCTTCGGTGTGATCGGACTTGTTACATAGTCAGTTGCCATAAAGAATGCACCGAAAATGAGACCGCCGCCAAATACCTGAGCGAGAACATAGTTGATATCCTGTCTGCCGAATACAAATGCGAAGACTGCAAATGTTAAAATATATGTACCCGGAATACGGATGCTGATTACTTTCTTGAGTAAAAGGTAAGCTGCACCGATCAGAAGTGCGATCGCAGAAATCTCACCGATCGTTCCCGGAATCTTACCGATCATCAGATCCATCCAGGCAACTTCACCGCCGGCTTTCATCACTGCAAGCGGAGTCGCGCTGGCGATCGCGTCAGTAGCCGGATCTGTAAACTGTGTCATCTTTCCCGCAAAGGAGATCAAAAGGAAGCATCTTGCTGCCAGAGCCGGGTTCATCCAGTTCTGTCCGAGTCCGCCGTAAAGCTGTTTTACAACGATGATCGCAAATGCACCGCCAAGGCACGGAATCCATACCGGGATGGACGGCGGCATATTTAATCCAAGGATCATACCCGTTACAAGGGCACTTCCATCACCGATGGTAATCGGTTTTTTCATATACTTTTCGAACACATACTCACTGAGTACGCAGGAAGCTACAGTCGCAGCTACCACGATCAGAGCACGAATACCAAACTGCATCACACCCCAAATCAGAGCCGGAACCATTGCGATCGCCACATCATACATAATGTTGCTTGTAGAGACCTTGGAGCGCACGTGAGGTGATGATGAAACATTGAATAATTTAGCCATTCTTTCCCTCCTCCTACGCTTTCTTTCTTCTCTCAGCCATAACCGCTTTTCTCATCTCTTTAAACGCCTGAGTGAGCGGTCTGTGAGCCGGACAGATGAAGGTACAGGAGCCGCATTCACAGCACTCCATACCGTTTAATTTTTCAAACATAGCAAGATCATGACGTTCCGCTGCTGCCATCATCATCTGCGGAACTACATGGCCCGGACATACATCTACACAGCGGCCGCAGCGGATACATGCAGTCTCCATATTGGCAGCCACTTCATCTTTGGTGAAGCAAGTCAGTGCAGAAGAGTTTTTCATAACCGGAATATCCAGAGAGAATAATGCCTGGCCCATCATCGGACCACCGGAGATCATCTTCTCCGGCTCCTCTTTAAAACCGCCTGCCGCTGCAAGTACTTCCTGATAATTGGTACCAAGACGCACTGCAAAGTTCTGCGGATTAGCAACCGCATCGCCGGTTACGGTAATGATCTTACGGATCAGCGGAGTATTCTCACAAACAGCGTTGTAAATGGATACAACCGTATCTACGTTATCTACGATACATCCTGCATCTGCCGGAAGCATTGTAGAGTTGATCTCTCTGCCTCCTGTTACCGCATAGATCAGGAAACGCTCACCGCCCTGCGGATACTTGGTCTGAAGAGGACAAACCTCAATACGCGGTTCGTCTTTCACAAGATCCTGAAGAATCCGGATCGCTTCCGGTTTGTTTTCCTCGATACCGATCACACCTTTTGCGTGATCAAACAGCTGAAGCATAACTTTCAGACCGCCGACGATCTTCTCCGGACGCTCTACCATCATACGATAGTCGGATGTCAAATACGGCTCACACTCTGCCGCGTTGACGATCACGTAATCGATCTCGTCTTCATTCTTCGGTGTCAGCTTTACGTTGGTCGGGAAACCTGCACCGCCGAGACCTACGATTCCGGCCTCTTTTACAATATCACGGATCTCCTGCTTCGATAACTTTGTATAATCACGTTTCTCACCAAAGCCCTCGATCGTCTTATACTCACCGTCATTTTCCACAATGATCGACTGTAAAATACTGCCATTTGCCACGAGACGAGGCTCAATCCCTTTGACTGTACCGGATACGGAAGAAATCACGTGCGCGGAAATAAATCCGCCTGCTTCCGCAATCTTCTGACCTACCAAAACATGATCGCCTTTCGCTACGATTGGTTTTGCAGGTGCGCCGATGTGCTGGGAGAGAGGAAACGCCAACTCTTTGCCAGGGTACATAACCTGAATCGGCTTATCGGCAGAAAGTTCTTTTCCCTCGTACGGGTGAATACCGCCTTTGAATGTGCTCAGACCCATTTAACAAACCTTCTTTCTTTATATAGGATGTATATTTTCATCCCCTTGAGTATACCACATTTACCACTTTAATACAATCGCTTGACAACGCACGAACCCGATAAAATGTCACATTTTTTATCATGTTTTTAAAAAAATACAAAGCAAAACTTCATTTTTACTTAATAAAATTAAGCAGATGCATTATTTTATAAACAATACATCTGCTTTCTTAACATTTTATTTTCTTGTTAAATTCTTGCTAAAATTAATCCAGCTCGATCAGTCCCGTATAGAGTTCATAATAACGTCCCTTTTGTCTCAGAAGGTCCTCATGATCTCCTCTTTCAATGATCTCACCCTGCTCCAGTACCATGATCGCATTGGCGTTGCGGACTGTAGAAAGTCTGTGAGCGATTACAAATGTCGTTCTGTCTGCCATAATACGGTCCATACCCTGTTCAATATGTTTCTCAGTTCTGGTATCGACAGAGCTGGTCGCCTCATCGAGGATCAGGATCGGAGCCTTAGAAACAGCTGCTCGCGCAATATTTAAAAGCTGTCTCTGACCCTGGCTCAGGTTCGCACCGTCATTTTCCAGCACCGTATTGTAACCCTTTGGAAGTCTCATGATAAAGGAATGGGCAGAGGCTGTTTTTGCTGCCTCAATAACTTCTTCATCAGTCGCATCCAAACGTCCGTAACGGATATTTTCCATAACGGTTCCCGTAAACAAATGTGTATCCTGAAGCACCATTGCAATATTCTTGCGGAGCTCATCACGCTTAATGTGACGGATATCTACACCGTCAATCGTGATCGCGCCTTCCTGAATATCATAGAAACGATTGATCAGGTTAGTGATCGTTGTCTTACCTGCACCTGTAGAACCTACAAATGCGATCTTCTGACCCGGTTTTGCATAAAGACTGATGTCTTTTAAGATCACTTTATCTGGGTTGTAACCGAAGGTCACATGCTCCAGCGCCACATGTCCTTTCATTCCTTCCATCGTTACTGCATCTGCGTCGTCCGGAAGTTCCGGTTCCGCATCCATGATCGCAAACACACGCTCCGCACCTGCCAGCGCAGAGAATACGTTGGTGATCTGCATGGAAATCTCGTTGATCGGACGAGAGAACTGTCTGGAGAAGTTCAAAAATACTGTAAGACCGCCCACGTCAAATCCTTTGAGAACGCAGAGCAGACCGCCGATACATGCTGTCAGCGCATAGTTTACCTGACTGAGACCATTCATAACCGGTCCCATCAGACCGCCGAGGAACTGAGCCTTGATCTGCTTATCACGAAGATCTCTGTTAAGGATATCAAACTCCTCTTCTGCGATCTCTTCATGGCAGAATACCTTTACAACCTTCTGTCCGGTAATCGTTTCCTCGATATAACCGTTCATTGCACCGAGTGCTGCCTGCTGGGCGCTGAAATACTTACGGCTGCGGCTGGCAACAAAACCGCCGGCTCTCATGATGACCGGAATCATCACGATCGTTACAACGGTCAAATAAACATTTGTATACAGCATAAGCGCAAATGTTCCGATAATGCTCAGAACACCAGAGAATAACTGAACCAGTGTATTGCTGAGCATATTTCCAATGGTATCCACATCGTTGGTAAAACGGCTCATCAGGTCACCGTTAGCATTGGTATCATAAAACTTAACAGGAAGATCCTGCATTTTTTCAAAAAGATCCGTACGGATTTTTTCAAGTGCTCCCTGTGCAATGGTAAGCATGATCCTGGACTGCAGATAATTGGCAACTACGCCGACCATATAAATGCAGCCAAGCACTGCCAATCCGCCTGCCAGTCCGGAAATGTTTCCTGCACTTCCGTCACTTGGAACAATATATGTGTTGATCAGCGGTCTCAGCATATAAGAACCGGCCAGTGTGGCGATCGTATTGGCAAGGACACAGATATATGCAAGGAGCATTTTGTATTTGTCCTGTTCAATATAAGAAAGAAGACGCACGATCGTTTCTTTGCTGTGTTTCGGTCTTCCGCCGCCTCTTGGACCTCCCGGACCTCCTGGTCCACCCGGTCCTCTTCTTCCCGGACCTCCCGGTCCCGGACCCATACCTCTCGGAGCGCTGGCCATACGATTACCGTATCTCTGTTTTAAGCTTTTTTCTCTCTCTGCGGTAGTCATTACGCCATCACCTCCTGTCCGTTCATCATCTGTTCTGCTTCCAATCTCTCCTGCTCAGCCTCAAGAAGCTCCGCTTCCGCTTCTTCGATCGCTGCCGCACTTCCCATAGAAGAACCGGCCTGGGTTGTATAAATTTCCTCGTAAGCCTCACAAGTCTTTACAAGCTCATCATGAGTGCCCATACCGATTACCTTTCCATCATCCAGAACCAGGATCATATCCGCATCCTGAATGGAAGAAATTCGCTGTGCAATGATCAGCTTCGTTGTATCTTTCAGCTCGTTGGCAAAACAATCCCTGATCTTTGCCTCCGTCGCAGTATCTACCGCGCTGGTGGAATCATCGAGGATCAAAATCTTCGGTTTTTTCAGCAATGCTCTCGCAATACAAAGTCTCTGTTTCTGACCGCCGGATACGTTTGTACCGCCCTGGTCTAACATCGTACCGTATCCAAGATTAAACGCGGAAACAAAACCGTCTGCCTGCGCACTTTCGGCTGCCGCACGGATTTCCTCCATAGTCGCATCTTCGTCGCCCCATTTTAAGTTCTCTTCTACCGAACCGGAGAACAAGACATTTTTCTGCAGTACCATACCGACACCGTTTCGCAGATTCTTGAGAGAATACTCACGAACATCCACACCGTCCACAAGAACCTGACCCTCAGACACATCATAAAGTCTCGGGATCAGCTGTACAAGGGAAGTCTTACCGCTTCCGGTAGAACCGATGATACCGATGGTCTGACCCGGTTCCGCCGTAAATGTCACATGTTCCAGCACAGTCTCTGTCCTGTCGTCTTCACCTTTATATGCAAAGCTGACATCTTTGAACTCCACGCGTCCTTCTGTGACGATCTTATCCTTCTGAGATGCAAGATCATCATTCAGATCAATATCTGTATCTAATACTTCATTGATTCGCTTTAATGATACGCCTGCTCTGGATGCGTTCAGGAAGATCATGGACAGCATCATTAAGGAAGATAAAATCTGAGTGATGTAAGTGATAAATGCAGTCAGATCTCCAACTTCCATCGTTCCGCCGATGATCAGATTGCCGCCGTACCATACAACTGCGATCGTCGTAATGTTCATCGCCAGTGTCATAACCGGCATATTGAAGATTACGATCCGGAATGCACTAAGGCTGGTCTCTTTTAAATCTGTGTTAACTTTCGAAAATTTCTTAATCTCGAAATCTTCACGGACAAATGATTTCACAACACGCACGTTGGTCAGAGATTCCTGAATTCCGGAGTTCAGAGCGTCCAGTTTTTTCTGCATCATCTCAAACTTAGGGAACGCTTTTCGCATGATGGTCATGATCGCAAATGCAAGTATCGGAATCACAACCAGAATGATCAAAGCCAGCTTGCTGTTAATGCTGAATGCCATGATCAATGCGCCGACAAACATACCCGGAGCACGCAGCGCCATGCGAAGACACATCATTACCACACCCTGAATCTGTGTGATGTCGTTTGTTAATCTCGTTACCAGAGAACCCGTGCTGAAATCATCAATATTTTCAAAGGAAAATCTCTGAATCTTCTTAAATACATCTGTACGCAGGTCTGCCGCAAATGAAATAGAGGCTTTCGAGCCAAAATATGCACCCATGATTCCGCCAAACATCATCATGGCTACCGTAGCAAGCATCAATAGACCCATTTTTCCGATATAACCCACATCATGGTTTGCTACGCCGTTATTGATGATCAGAGACATCAGTTTCGGAAGCATAACCTCTCCGACAACCTCCGTGATCATCATCAGCGGTCCCAAAATGAACGCGCCAAGATACGGCATAATATACTTCTTATAACGTTTCATATGTTCCCCTCTCTTTCTGGTATCTATTGTAAATCCCTCTCACCCTATCGGGCAAGAGGGATTTGTGTGAATTTTCTATGATTTTTTAAATCCGATCTTCCTTAGGAAGCTTCTTCCGGATCACGATGAAACAGATCACATGAGCAATAGTCGTCACAATCCAGGAAGCCGGATACGACAGGTACAATGTCATCAAAGTACGATTCCACTGGAACACCGTGTAGATCCAGATAATTCGGAATGCACAGGCACCCGTCAGGGATACACACATCGGAAGGATGGAATATCCGAGACCTCGAATCGCACCTACCATCGTATCCATGATACCACAGATAAAATATGTAAAACCAAAGACAGACAATCTGGTCAGACCATACTGTATAACTTCCGGATCGGAAGAGTAAATTCCCACCAGAAATTCACCAGCGCCATAGCATGACAGACCAAGAACCAGTCCGACAACCGTTACGACTCCTACACAAGTCAGAGTAATACGATTCAGACGGCTGAACTTCCTGCCTCCGTAGTTCTGGCTTGTGAAGCTCAGATTGGTCTGGTAAACCGCATTCATAGCTGTATAAATGAATCCTTCGATGTTCTGTGCCGTTGTATTTCCTGCCATCGCAATGGAACCAAAGGAATTAACCGAGGACTGGATCAAAACATTAGAAATTGAGAAGATCGCGCCCTGCATACCAGCCGGAAGTCCGACGCGCACGATTCTCTTTAACTTCGACTTGTCAATGCGAAGCTTTTTGAGCTCCAGTTTCAGGCAGCCTTCACTCTGCATCAGTGCTCTTACCACCAGACCTGCAGAAATTACCTGTGCAAGAACCGTTGCAAGTGCAACACCCGCCACATCCATGTGAAGCTGTGTTACGAAGAATATATTGAGAAGCACGTTTACCACGCCTGCGATCGTCAGATAATACAGCGGTCGTCTCGTATCACCAATCGCACGCAAAACAGCTGAACCAAAGTTATACAGCATAATGACAGGCATACCGGCAAAATAAAACTTCATATACATGGTAGACTTGTCAATTACGTCCGCCGGTGTTCCCATCATTTCCAAAAGCGGTCTGGAAAGAAAGAATCCGACAAACACCAGAAATACACCGGAAACCAGGCTGATCGTCACTGCCGTATGGATCGTTTCATTTACATCCTCATCCTTCTTGGCTCCGTAGTACTGTGCCACAAGAACATTGACACCGACAGAAAGGCCAATAAAGACATTGATAAGCAAATTAATAAGCGCCGATGTGGAACCCACCGCCGCCAGCGACTGACTGCCCGCAAAACGACCCACCACGATCACGTCCGCAGCATTAAACAACAGCTGCAGAATACCGGAAAGCATCAACGGGAATGCATAGACCAATACCTTACTTAAAATCGGTCCATTACACATGTCCATTTCATATGATTTTTTCATCTTGTTCACCTCTCGCACATTCAATAAACTCTCACGTCCTTCAGGCGTTCTTTTATTATAACACTGTACAAAGAAAAATCAATCCTTTGAGGCAGGATTGATTTTTCTTTCACAACTTATTTTGTTTTATCTCCGGTGTCCGCTGTTCGGATCCAGTGCATCTCTTAACGCATCACCTACAAAGTTGATCGCCATAACCAGTACCACGATCATGACTCCAGGCGGAAGCCAGAGCCACGGCTGTTTTGTCAGCACAGTCAGAGACTGCGCTCCGTTTAACATATTGCCAAGGCTTGCATCCGGAGGCTGAATACCGAGACCCAGGAAACTGAGCGCTGCTTCATCCAGCATGGAAAGTGCAAGGACCGATGTGGCATGCACCAGGATCGGAGCCATCGTATTCGGAAGGATCTCCGAAAATAAAATATGTCCAAGAGGCATTCCTGCCACAAGATTTCCTTTCACAAAGTTTGTCTCTCTGAGCGCCAGCACATTGCCTCGCACCAGTCTCGCAACACCCGGCCAGTCTACAAATCCAAGGATCAGGATAATGCTCCAAAGTCCCGGTTCGAAGATCGTCGCGGCAACGAGCACCAGCAAAATATACGGGAATGACATGACCATATCCGTAAAACGCATGATGATCATATCCAGAATTCCTCCAAAATAGCCGGAAACCAGGCCCAGGACCACACCGATCGCTGTTGAGATCAGCGTCGCCATAATACCTACCAGCAGAGAGATCCGCATTCCGTACAGCAGTCTGCTCAGCACATCTCGACCGATCTGGTCTGTGCCAAGTAGAAATTCCGCACTCGGCGGTGCCGCAAACGGACCTGCCAGCTCTGCCGGATCATATGGTGCAATGACCGGCGCCAAAAGTGCCGCACCGCCAAGAACCAGCAGCAGCACCATACTGACCATTGCCAGACGATGTTTACGGAATCTGCGAAATACGGTCTGCCAATAGCTTTCATTTGAAATATCTATGTTCTTCTTCGTCGAATTCATCATTATCTCCGTTCCATTATTTTAACTGGATTGTCGGATCGACAAGGGCGTATAAAATATCTGTAACCAGATTCGCCACCAAAACTACGATCGCAGAAAGGAGGCAGACACCCATAATAACCGGATAATCACGGCTGTTGATCGCACTCATGGTCATGAGTCCAAGTCCCGGCCATGAGAAGATCTGCTCAATGATCACCTGACCGCCGAACAGCATCGGAATCTGCATACCGATCACCGTTACGATCGGGATCAGCGCATTTCTGAGCGCATGTTTATTGATCACCAGGAAATGACCGATACCCTTTGCTCTCGCCGTACGCAGGTAATCCTGCTGTAAGATTTCAAGAACCGCGCTTCGAATGTAACGAATATTGGTTCCTGCAATAGAAAACGCCAAAACTAATACAGGCATCACCATATGTTTCGCAATATCTGCCGCTCCTCCGTCCGTTCCCAGAGTGATCATACCGCTGGACGGGAGTAAGCCTAATTTTACAGTAAAAATATAAACCAGGATCATGGAAAGGAAAAAGCCCGGTACACTGCTTCCAAGAAAGGACGCAGTTACAACTGCATAATCACCTTTTGAATACTGCTTTACCGCACTGTAAATTCCTGCCGGAACCGCGATCAAAAGTCCTGTGATCATAGATGCTCCCATGAGCAGCAGGGTCGGCCAGAGGTGCTCTGTGATCATCTGACTTACCGGCTGATAAGACTTCATGGAAAAACCCATATTTCCTTGCAAGAGCTGTTCCAGCCAGACAAAATACTGAATATAGATCGGCTGATCCAGTCCCAGCGCAATCTTCTTCGCTTCAACTGCGGCTTCAGAGATACGTGGTCCCTGCAGCATTTCCAGCGGGCTTCCTGCCAGGCACATGATCGCGTAGTCAATGATCGTAATACCGATCAGAACCGGAATGGCGATCAAGATTCGTTTGATAATATATTTACTCATACGCTCCCCGCCTTTCCGTTCGCAATCATCTTATCTGCATAGTGACAGGCCACCTGATGTCCTTTCATCCCTGCCTGTTCCGCACCTGCACAAACCTTCAGCAATGGTTCTTCTGTACGGCATTTTTCCGTTGCATACGGGCATCTCGGATGGAACCTGCAGCCTGACGGCGGGTTCACACTGGAACCGATCTCACCCTGAAGGATCTGATGCTCTTTCTCTTCCATCTCCGGGTTCGGAACCGGTGCTGCCTGAATCAGGGCATTGGAATACGGATGTACCGGTCTCAGCAATACATCCTTCGCTTCTCCCAGCTCGACAATCTTTCCAAGATACATCACAGCAATCCGGTCACTGACATAATTTACTGCACCTAAACCGTGTCCCACAAACAGGCAGGTCAGGTTCAGTTCCTTTTGAAGCGATTTCAAAAGATTCAGAATCTGCGCCTGAATGGAAACATCCAGAGCACTGACCGGCTCATCACACACTAAAAACTTCGGATTTAAAGACAAAGCCTTTGCAATTACAATTCTCTGTCTTTGACCGCCTGAAAATTCATGTGGATAACGCCCGAGTACATTTCTGGAAAGTCCCACCATATCCAGTAGTTTTTCCAGATCCTTATCTAATGATGCCTTATCAGACTTTCCATGGTACAGCATCGGCTGGGCCAAAATCTCATAAATATGTTTTCTGGGATTTAGGGAAGAATACGGATCCTGAAACACAATCTGAATATCCGTACGGATCTTTTTCATCGCCTCTGCTCCCATGGCAGTCAGATCCATACCGTCATAATAAATCTTTCCCTCTGTCGGTTTTTCCAGACCGACGATCTGACGGCCGATCGTAGATTTTCCGCATCCGGATTCTCCAACCAGACCAAGAGTTTCTCCTTCGCGGATCTCAAAACTGACTCCGTCTACAGCTTTGACCTGACTGATTGTACGATTCAGAATGCCTCCCTTAATGGGATAATATTTCTTCATGTCCTCCACTTTCAAAAGAGGGCCATGTTCTTTCTCCATTGTCATGCTCTAATACTCTCCGCTCTCCAACACTTTACTTTGTGATGGTCATTGATGACGATATCTTTCTGCGGATTGTCACACTCCGGTCTCCGATACGGACAACGGTCTGCAAAACGACAGCCTTTGATCTTGTCATAGTTTTCAGGTACAATGCCCGGAATCGACTCTAAAACTCTGTCCTTGTCATCATAAATACTGGGAACCGTCGCTAAAAGCGCCTTTGTATACGGATGACGCGGCTCGGCAAACAATTCCTTCACCGGAGCTTCCTCGATCAGCTGTCCCGCATACATTACGATCACACGGTCTGCCATTCTTGCAACCAGACCAATATCGTGGGTGATCAGGATCATCGACATCTTACTGTCTTCACGAAGCTCCTTGAGAAGTGCCATGATCTGCGCCTGAATGGTTACGTCCAGCGCGGTTGTTGGCTCATCTGCGATCAGCAATGCCGGCTCACAGCTTAACGCCATGGCGATCATGACTCTCTGACGCATACCTCCGGACAACGTATGCGGGTACTTTTTCATCGTTCCTGCCGGATCAGGCATTCCGACTTTTACAAGTACCTGGATCGCACGCTCCCTTGCCTCCTCTTTCGAAAGCTTCATATGGGTGCGAATACTCTCGGTAATCTGATTTCCAACGGTGAAAACCGGATTCAGGGAAGTCAGAGGATCCTGGAAGATCATGGAAATCCTGTTTCCGCGCAGTTCATCCAGCTCTTTTTCATTTAATTCTAAAAGGTTCCTACCATCAAAGAGAGCAGAGCCGTCTTTGACAGCTCCGCCTCTTCCCAATAATCCCATGATAGACAGGGACGTTACACTTTTTCCGCATCCAGACTCACCTACGATGCAGACTGTCTCGCCCTCATCCACATGAAAACTAATATGATCAACACTGACTGTTTCTCCGTAGTCCGCGGAGAAAGCGGTAGTCAGGTCTTTAACTTCTAACAAATGCGACATTGCATTTCCTCACTTATTTACGGATATTACTGAGTCACATCCCAATTGTGAACTTCATTGAAGAAACCATATACGCTCGGCTCTGCTCCTGTGAGACGCTTATTCTTCGCGCCAAGTGCACTGATCACATAAGCGGAGATCATCGGAACATCTTCCTGGGTCTTTCTATTAACTATAGAATAGAGCTTTGTAAGTTCTTCTGTGTCCATCGTTGTCTGTGTTGCAGCCAGTGCCTCACTTACGCTTTCATGGCTGTAACCGGTCCAGCTTCCTTCGCCGCTCAGCAGCCAGTTCATATCCGCATACGGATCAACCGGTGCATAAGTGTACTGCACAGCTAAAATATCATAATCTCTGGAACCGGATACGGACATCAGAGTTGCAAAGTCAACGGTCTTCACTTCCGCTTTGATGCCGACTGCCTGCCACTGTGCTACCATGATCGTTGCCGCATTTACAAATGTAGAATCACCGGAGTTTACATAGAACTGAAGCACTTTGCTTCCGTCCCAGCCAGCTTCTGCAAGGAGAGCTTTTGCTTTTTCCGGATCGTATTTTACCGGTGTGATCGTCTCATCAAAGTACGGGCTTGCACTGGATAAGAAACCATCAATGACCTCACCGTGACCTTTCATCAGCTCATTTAAGATCTTCTCACGGTCGATCGCATAAAGCATCGCCTGACGCACTCTCGCATCCGGAATATTGGCAGTCTGGATAAACATAGACTGATTTGTAACCGGAGAACCGTAAACGATATCTACATTTTCAAGAGCCTCAATGCTCTCATAATCCTGCATCGGAATATCTGTCATCGTATGCTGTGTGATATCGATCTCGCCGGACTGCAGACCTGCGTAAATCTGGCTGCCGTCTACGATACGGATATTTAACTTCTCTACTTTCGGAACACCCTTCCAGTACTCTGTGTTTGCAGTATAGGAAATGTAGTGATCCACATCATAATCTGTCACAATGTACGGACCGCTGACAACATCCGGTTTTGTGAACCATTCTGCTGTGGAAAGTTCTGCCTCGCTGTACTGCTCGATCTTATGCTTCGGAAGTGTTAAAAGGTAACGTGCATAGGAGTTCTGGAATGTATTCAAAGACATAGTATCCTTTGTTGTAAACTGGATCGTCTTTTCATCGATCACCTTTACACCGTCAATACTTGTTGCGCCTTCTTCTACAAAACCGTCATCGCCTACACCTTCAAATACATAGTACATCATCGCATAGTTTGCAATGACCGGGCTGGCCAGGCGAAGTACTGTATATTCAACGTCCGCTGCGGTAACCGGAGTTCCGTCGGACCAAGTTGCTTTCTCATCAATATGAACGATAAAGTTACGATTGTCTTCTGTTGTGATGGAATCTGCCAGCATCGGCTGGAAGTTCAGATCCTTGTCCAATTCCATCAGTGGCAGGAACATCAGTCCTGTCGCATATTTGTTGATTTCACCGCCGTTTAATAATAACGGGTTCAGAGATTCCAAGGTATTTGTTACACCAACATTTACAATTTTCTCAGTCGCGGTCTGTACCTGTGCCTGTGTCTGTGCACTCTGTGCTGCTGTTGTTTCAGTTGCTGTCTGACCGCCGCCGCAAGCAGTTAAACTCAGAGCCATTGCAATTGATAGGACAACGCTGATAATTTTCGGAAAGCCTTTTCTCATATTTACTACCTCCTGATTCAATAAAGCTTAACAATCATCGCTGGTTACCCAGACTAAATTATCGAATTTATTATATCCTTTTGTGATAATTCTGTCAATATTTCTGGTCATTTTCTACAAAACATGGCATAGATTCCCTCCATTTTCTCCTAAATTATTGACAAAATCCTCTAATCAAGTTATATTACAATCACTTTGAAGTCATTCCTGCAAGACAGAATAAATACGAAAAGAGGTTCTGCCATGAAGAATTTACTGAACTATCAATCCACCGAGTTTGACTGCGGTCCGGTTTCCCTGTTAAATGCATTCCGCTATTTATTTGAACGTGAGGAACTTCCGCCGGATCTTGCAAAATTTATTATGCTCTATTGTAACGATGCCCATAACACCAAAGGAGAAATCGGAAAGCACGGTACCTCCTGTGCTGCTATGCGCTTTATGGCAAGCTTTCTGAACGATTTTAGTATGGGAAGAAATTTCCCGGTCTACTGTAAGTTCCTGGGCCGTCAGGATGTTGCTTTTGAAAAGGGACACCGAATCTACAACTTTATCAAACAGGGCGGCGTTGTCGTTTTACGTCTCCATGTTGAGGTGGCTCACTATGTCCTGATCACAGATATTGAGGATGATCATGTTCTCATGTTCGATCCTTATTATGAGGAGTATGATGACCCTGATTTCGATCCACTATACTTACAGGAAGGTATCGAATTCATCTTCGATCAGCCGAAAAAGGCCAACCGCCGCATCTCCTTTGACCGTCTCAATCGGATTACGGAAGGTTATTTTGAAATGGGTCCGGTCATCGACCGTGAAGCAGTCTTAATCGAGCGCACCAACGCAGAGCCGATCAAGCAGAAATAAAGAAGTGGGTAATGAGCCCTATGAGCAGTGCATGACTTCACCTCCGAAGTGCGTACCTCGCTTACGCTCGGTCGCGATAAGCAGTGCATGACTTCACCTCCGCTTACGCTTCGGTTCAGTCGCGGGCTCGTGCCCTATGAAAAAAGAAAAGAGAGAATTCCAATTTATATGCAAGCATATCTCTGGAATTCTCTCTTTTCTTTTTTCGCACTGCTCTCTACTTTCGCGCAAGCTACTAACCGGACTTGAACCGGAGACCTCATCCTTACCAAGGATGCGCTCTACCTACTGAGCTATAGTAGCATAATTGAAACCTTTGATATATTATCACGCCTTAGTTTTTTTGTCAACAGGAACTTTTTTCATACTATTTCATATCATATACTAAAAAACACTGAGGTTTCTCATGCCAGATACCAATACAAATACGTCCGTAACAACCGATTCCAGCAATACACCAATGACAGCGCAAAATGGTTTAGCCGGAATTCCGACCACACCTGTAGCGCCTCCGGGCGGTATGCCGGCTTATCCGGGCGATGATATCGCTAACATCCCCACAACTCCGGTGGCTCCGGAAGGCGGACGGCCAGCGTATCCGGGAAACATGCAGTGGCCGGACCTTCGCCCTGACTTCCGACCGGATTTCCCCATATTTCCTTTCCCGACGCCAAATGTTCCTTCCGTTACTTACTATGGTCAGGTTCGTTTCTTAAACGCAACCACCAATGGAATGAATCTGGATGTTCTCATTGACGGTCAAAATGTCTTCTCCGGCTCTACATTTGCAACCGTTTCCAACTATTCGCAGGTTTCTGACGGTTTCCACACCGTTACCGTCCGGCGTACCAACGGTCCGATCCTGTATCAGCAGACCCTGGCTTTTGTTTCGGGCGAGCGTGTAACTATGGTCATTCTGGACACCAACGGCGGTGTTACTCTGACGAAGGTTTCCGATATGGGCTGCACCAATGTACCATCCGGTTCTGGATGTATCCGCGTTGCAAATATGTCTTACAACGGCTCTTCTTACGATGTCCGCTTGTTCAATAATCAAATTGTATTTGCAGGTGTCGGATACAAAGAAGTCACTTCCTTTAAACAGGCGACTTCCGGAAACTATACATTCTTTGTGACCAATTCCCAGGTCAATGTAACAACATTCAACGAACTTCCACAGTTGGTATTTGCAGTTATTACAGGAACTGCATGCCCGGGATGTGCAGTCAACAATCCTCTCCTCACTTACAGCATCAATGTCCGTCCGGGCAGAGCTTACACAAGCTATATTATCGGAAATCCGTGGTCCAACATGTACCAGGTATTTACGCTGGAGGATTAACTGGTTAATATCATCTAAAACAGCAAGGGAGCGCACCTATTCGCGCTCCCTTTTGAATCCACATCTTATCGAAGTCCCATCGGATTTATCATCAGAAATGCCGCCATGACCAGCATAAGAATCGCACTAAATCTCTGCATCATGATTCCGTCGTCTGACAGTTCTGCCTTATTATATCTCCAACGACTTCCGAGAAAATACATCTCCTCCGGATATAACCAGACTAGCGCGCCGATCAAATAAATCAGGCCGCCACAGATAATCGCCCAAACAGATCCATTGTTCGTGGTCATACCCAGATCCAGTTTGCAAAGCACATTGCTCAGTGCCTCGTCCGAAACTCTTACCCCGTCC
Source organism: Lachnoclostridium sp. (assembly GCA_015057755.1). The sequence goes on along the minus strand of SVDR01000008.1, from coordinate 22,823 downwards.
TGTGAATCAGTATATACAGTAAGTCCCCAATCCATCGGAAATCCGTCATCGTGTACCAGCGTATCCGCAAACCATGTGCCTTCTACAACCGTTCCGTTTTCAAATCGAATGATCGCATAATCATGTTCTACGCCAAACAATGCCTTTTTCTCACTCCACTCCAGCGCAGCATTCCTTGATTCCTCATAGAAAACAATCTGGAAATTTGTGAATCCATCGCCTTTGATCATCCGGATTTCATTGTCTCCGGATTTGTAGTATCCCTCTTCGCGTTCAATCAGAAATTTATCTCCCACCGAGATGCCGGTACGAAGGTTCCGAAAACAGCCGATGATGACCAGAGACACAAACACACTGACCATAACCACTACTGCTTTATTTTTTATCTTAAACTTACTCAACATACCGCCACCTCCATTTACGCAAGTATCATAAACACGGCGATCACGATCAACACAATTCCGATAAACCTTCCCCAATCGAGAGCTGCCTCCGACGGCTCTGCATCTTTAAACCTCCATCCGTCGCTGAGATACCACGCTGCCTGCGGCGCTGCTGCATTAAAAATACCGACGATCAGCAAGATAATGATCAGCAAAATGTTTTTCGGTTCCGATTCCCTTGGCATCTGTTTTTCCAAAACATTCATCAATGTTCGTCCATCTGTATAACGTGTCTCATCATAATCATCGCTCCAGCCGCCGTGTCCCATATTTCCGCTCCAGCTCCAATAATATGTGGAACCATTCGGATAAGTAATATGGTAATTCACAGATGAACCGCTGCCGTTCACTTTATAATGATAAGTATGTTCACCATCTGAAATGGTAGATGACTCTTCATCGATCGTATAATTTTTACCGTTATACTGTACGAGCTTCGGTCCCGGTTCCTCGCGGGAACATGCGCACAAGAACGCAAAAACACAAACAAATACGATCAGCATAGCCATTCTAACAAAATATTTCCGCCTCATACTCATTCCCGCCTCTCTGCTTTATTTTTTTTTTATTTTATTATATCACAGAATTCTCTCCGGATTTATGACTTTTATCTTACATTTTACTTACACAGAAAAAAGCGGATACCCCTTTGGATATCCGCCTCAAAGTTCAATTATTCTTTATTTCGCACCAAGTCTCTGTCTCACGATCTCGTAAGCCAAAACGCCGGCCGCAACAGACGCATTGAGAGAATCGATGTCGCCTTTCATCGGAATGGATGCGATCATATCGCACTTCTCCTTCACAAGGCGACTCACGCCATCTCCCTCATTGCCAATTACAAGACCGATGGAACCTTTCAGATTCAGACAGTACATCTGTTCACCGCCCATATCTGCACAGACGAACCACATGCCTCTCTCTTTCAGTTCTTCAATCGTATTTGCCATATTAGTTACCTTCGCAACCGGTGTGTAGTTTAACGCACCTGCGGAAGTTCTTGCCACTGTCGCAGTCAGTCCAACAGCTCTTCTCTTCGGAATGATCACACCGTGAGCACCTGCAAGGTTTGCTGTTCGGATGATCGCACCAAGGTTGTGCGGATCCTCGATACCGTCTAACAGGAATACAAACGGCGGTTCACCCTTTTCTTCCGCGATCTTCAGGATATCCTCAACCTCTGCATATTCATAAGCAGCCGCAAACGCGATCACACCCTGGTGATGACCGGTATCGGAAAGCTGGTCTAAACGCTCTTTTGCCACGAAATTCACGATAGTGTCATGTTTTTTCGCCTCACGAACGATGGACTTTACCGGACCATCCTGACAACCGTCCAAAACGAACAGTTTGTCGATGGTCTTACCGGAACGAAATGCCTCCATAACGGCATTACGTCCCTCTATTGTCAATTCTTCGTATCTCATGTTTTTTCTCCTATCCATTACATTGGCTCGCCAATCTTCTCAAGGCCATGGCTTACCAGCTCCGCCAGACGTTCATGCTGCTCTGCCAGATACAGAAAACCGATCAGCGCCTCAAAACCGGTCGCCATACGGTAGTCTTTCATCGAAGCATTTTTTGCCATGGTATAAGATTTGGCATTTCTGCCTCTCTTGTACACAGCAATCTCTTCTTCCGTCAGTTCTTCCAAAAGAGCTGTTATCATCTTCGCCTGTGTTTCTGCTTTTACAAGGCTGGCGGAATGTTTGTGGAGTTTATTGACCTGCACACTGCCGCCATTGACTACTTTGGTTCGGATCATAATCTCGTAAACAGCATCTCCGACATAAGCCAGTACCAGCGGCGAATACATTCCGGCATCCACTTCTTTCAATTGGAATGCCTTCTTAAAAAAGCTTAGGCTTTCTCCCATTTTACGCCCTCTCTTGTATCCTTAATGATAATGCCATGCTCTAACAGTTCATTGCGGATCGCATCAGCAAGTGCGAAATCTTTTGCTTTCTTCGCAGCCTTTCTCTCTTCGATCTTTGCGAGTACATAAGCCTCAAGCTCTGCATCTACGCCGGACTCCTCTTCCTGAACATCTTCTTTCAGAAGATCAAGGCTCAGAACATAGTCAAAGCTCTCGATGATCGCACGCTTTGTCGCACCGTTCAGTTCAGCCTTTAAAACATCATAAAGCAGAGTCACACCCATAGAAGTATTGACATCGTTGCCAACTGCCTCAACGAACTTCTCTTTATATTCTGCAACAGCTGCTGTATCAACAACACCGTCTTTTTCCAGATTTGCAATACGTTTTTTCAGTTTCTTATATGTGCCCTCTGCCTGATCAAGAGCCTCATAAGAGAATACAAGCGGACTTCTGTAATGGGACTGTAAGCAGAACAGTCTGTATGCCAGCGGATCGTAACCCTTGGACTCCAGTAAGGAAACAGTCAGGAACTCGCCCTTGGACTTACTCATCTTACCGGACTGGTCGTTTAAGTGGTGAACATGGAACCAGTAGTTACACCATTTGTGACCAAGGTATGCCTCACTCTGTGCGATCTCATTGGTATGATGCGGGAACATATTGTCAATACCGCCGCAGTGGATATCCATATACTCACCGAGATGCTTCATGCTGATGCAGGAACACTCAATGTGCCAGCCCGGATAACCAACGCCCCACGGGCTATCCCATTTCAACGCCTGATCTTCGAACTTGGACTTTGTGAACCAGAGAACAAAGTCATTTTTATTTTTCTTGTTTGTATCTTCTGTAACGTCATCACGCACGCCAACCATCAGGTCTTCCTCGCTGTGATTGCCAAATACATAATACTCGCTTAATTTGGATGTATCAAAATAAATATTCTCGCCTGCCTGATATGCATAACCTTTTTCAAGCAGTCGCTCGATCATCTCGATAAAGCTGTCGATGCAGTTTGTCGCCGGTTCAACCACGTCCGGAGTCTTGATGTTCAATTTTGCACAGTCGGAGAAGAATGCGTCTGTATAGAACTTCGCGATCTCTAATACAGTTTTGTTTTCTCTCTTTGCGCCCTTTAACATCTTATCTTCACCGGTATCAGCATCGGAAGAAAGATGTCCTACGTCTGTAATGTTCATAACACGTTTCACATCATATCCGGAGTAACGGAGAATCTTCTCTAAAACGTCCTCCATGATGTAGCTTCTCAGGTTACCGATATGTGCAAAATGATACACAGTCGGTCCGCATGTATACATATTTACTTTGCCCGGCACAAACGGGACAAAATCTTCTTTCTTTCTTGTAAGCGTATTAAAAATTTTCATACTCCTGCTCCTTATATCCATATAATAAACTCATCTTACCATTTCTCTGATGCAGATGCAAGTCACTTTCCTTTAATCGTGTCTACAGCCCGGGCAGCCGCCACAGCCGCCATCACGCCCCATTCTGTCATCAATATTATAATCTGCAACCGTGGACAATAGACAGATCGCCTGCGCAGAAATACCTTCACCGGTTCCGGTAAAGCCCATGCCCTCCTCCGTAGTCGCTTTCACACAAACTTGATTTTTCTCGATGCCGAGAGCTGCTGCGATATTTTCCATCATCTGCGGACGGTAATGCAGCAATTTCGGTCTCTGGGCAATGATCGTAGAATCGATATTCTCGATCATAAAACCATTTTCAGCAAGAAGTCCGCCGACATGTTTTAAAAGCTCAATGCTGGAAATACCTTTGTATTTTTCATCTGTATCCGGAAAATGCTCTCCGATATCGCCAAGTGCAGCCGCACCAAGAAGTGCGTCCATGATCGCATGTACGATCACATCGGCATCTGAATGGCCTAACAGCCCTTTCTCATAAGGAATCTCCACTCCTCCGAGAATCAGCTTTCTGCCTTCCACCAGTCGATGCACATCATATCCCTGACCGATTCTCATAACTTCTCCCTCATCCCTCCTGAATCTCTGCCAATCCGTATAATCATCACGATCCGATCACACGGATTCTCCTCGGAATACACCGAATCTCTAAATCCTGCTGGCACATACAGCTCTCACCGTCCACGTGAACCGCCAGCGGTCTGCTGAGGTGTACGGATGCCTCGCTGCACTCGTACACACGGATGCCGCGCTCTTTCTTCCGGACGCCCATTACCACGTCTTTCAGGATCGGCACCATATTGCTCTTTTTCGAACTGTTTGCCACATATACTTTCATCTTTCCGGATTCCGATTCCACGTGTTCCGGTACATATTTCTTCTTTTTCTTTTCCTCTCCACAGACATGGAACGTCACAAAATATAAATGATTGAACTCCACACGCTTTGTCTGATCAAAAATAATATATCCTTTTACCGGTTTCGCCAGGGCAAGCTGCTTCATGCCAATGCAAAACTGCAGCATGCGGTTCATGCGAAATCTTCCCATCTGTGTTCTTGCAGAGGAGCATAATAAATTATGACAAATTGCTGCATCCAGACCTATCCCGCAGCGTCCGCCGAATCTCCGGTTAAAGATCTCGTCTCCGCCGCTTGTCAGAACACCGTAATTCATCATCCGGTAATATTTCGGGTGAAGCACCCGCTTTATCTGTCCGTTTACTTTTACGTAAGATTGAAATCCTTTTGACAGCGCATTGCGGAATCCGGCCGGAACATAACCGAGTGTTATCATTCCTTTAAAAGAAACACCGTTCAGAACCTCGTTGTAAGTTCCTTCGCCTCCGACAACAACCAAAATTTTCGCCTCATCTTTATCCGCGGTCAAAGTTTTGGCGATCTCCGCCGCATCTCCCTGACGCTCTGTAAAGAAAACGCGATATTCCTGACTGTCATTTTCCAGTTGTCGCTCAAGACGTTTCCAAATACGGTATCCTTTTCCGGCACCTGCACTTGGATTCACAATAAACTGATACATAGTGCCTCCCGACATACCTACAGTAGTATACTCTACGTTATTATACCATATATTGTAGAAAAAAGAAAAAAAATATTTATAAAAAAAGTGTTGACATTTCCTAAACTATCAGTTATACTACCAGAGTCGCGAGTGAGTAACACAAAACGACAAGAGTTACGGGGTCTTAGCTCAGCTGGGAGAGCATCTGCCTTACAAGCAGAGGGTCACAGGTTCGAGCCCTGTAGGCCCCACTCTATTATGGCGGAATAGCTCAGTTGGCTAGAGCATACGGTTCATACCCGTAGTGTCGAGAGTTCGAATCTCCCTTCCGCTACTGCCTTTCTTATGAAAGGCTCCTTTAATATGGCGGAATAGCTCAGTTGGCTAGAGCATACGGTTCATACCCGTAGTGTCGAGAGTTCGAATCTCCCTTCCGCTATCTAAGCTCTTGAGAAATCAAGAGCTTTTTTTGTTATAATATGTTTTTCAAACAAGAAAAAAGAGCAAAGAGTTGTTGCACTCTCTGCTCTTTTATTATAATTCACATTTACTTCAACTGTTCAAGTACAGATTCACCGATCATATGCTCTTCTGCTTTGAGACCGAAGTTCTCTAAGATCGTAGCACCGATCGTACCGAAACTGTTAACCGGATTCAGTAATCCGCTACCTTCAAATGCTTTGGAGTAAGCAAGGAACGGAACTTTCTCTCTTGTATGGTCAGTTCCTGTGTATGTCGGATCATTTCCGTGATCGGCTGTGATGATCAGAAGATCGTCTTCTTTCAGCTCAGACATTAAGATGCCAAGTTTCTCATCGAAGTTCTCTAATTCTTCGCCGTATCCAACCGGATTTCTTCTGTGACCCCAGAGAGCATCAAAATCAACCAGGTTTACGAAGCAAATACCGCGGAAATCTTTTCCTGCAATCTCAATTGTCTGCTCCATACCATGTACGGAAGATTTGGATTTGTGAGCTTCTGTGATACCTTCGCCAACAAAAATATCATTGATCTTACCAACGGAGATCACATCATAACCGTTGTCTTTTAAGATATTAAGCGCTGTGTTTCCTGTCGGTTTGATCGCATAATCGTGACGGTTGCTTGTACGAACAAATTCACCTTTCTTCTTTCCAACATACGGTCTTGCGATAACACGGCCCACACACCACTCTTCTTTCATAGTGATCTCTCTTGCGATCTCACAGCAGCGGTATAATTCTTCCAGACCGAATGTTTCCTCATTGCCGCAGATCTGAAGTACGGAATCCGCAGAAGTATAAACGATCATGTTTCCTGTTGCAATCTCTTCTTCTGCAAGCTCATCAAGGATCTCTGTACCGCTGGCACTCTTATTACCGATTACCTTACGTCCGCAGCGTTTCTCCAGTTCCGCGATCAGCTCCGGCGGGAAACCTGTGTCTGTAAATGTCTGGAACGGTTTTGTTGTATGGATTCCCATCATCTCCCAGTGTCCGGTCATCGTATCTTTACCGTTGCTGGTCTCATACATTTCCATAAAATAGCCAAGCGGCTTCTCGATCGGTGCAAGTCCATCCAGATCACAGAGATTTGCAATACCAAGTCTCTGCATATTCGGAATATAGAAGTCATCCATCTTCTCCGCAATATGACCTAAAGTGTTAACACCTACATCTCCAAACTTTGCAGAATCCGGCATCTCACCAATTCCGAGAGAGTCAATTACAAGTACGAAAACACGATTAAATTTCTGCATCTAAATCCATTCCTCCTTTTTTTATCTGATCTGCCAGTCTGCTGGTTCCGAGACGGTCTGCTCCGAGACCGATAAACTTAACCGCATCGTGGAAATCTGCGATTCCACCGGCAGCTTTGATCTTCTTTCCATCTGTCATATGAGCCTTCATCAGCGCAATATCTTCAAATGTTGCACCGGATGTTGAAAAACCGGTCGATGTTTTAATATAATCTGCCGCTGACTCATTGACTACCTGACACATACGGATCTTCTCTTCTTCCGTGAGCAGGCAGGTTTCAATGATCACTTTTAACAGTTTGCCGTCACAGGCTGCTTTGATCGCATTGATCTCTTCTAAAACCAGATCATATCTGCCGTCTTTTACCCAGCCGATATTGATGACCATATCGATCTCTTCTGCACCCGATTTTACAGCCTCCTGCGTTTCAAACACTTTAACAGCTGTGGAGTTATAACCATTCGGAAAACCGATCACGGTACAAACCGGTACTTTCCCCTCCAGATATTCCGCACATGCCTTCACGTAGGACGGCGGAATGCAGATGGAAGCTGTCCCGAAAGCCGCTGCATCATCACAGATCTGTCTGATCTGCCCCCATGTGGCCTGCTGTTTCAGCAGTGTATGATCTACCTTTGATAATACCTCTCTGTACGTCATAACGCACCTCACCGTGTTTATTTATTTTTATCCTGTCTGATCAGAATACGCAGTGCTTCAATACCAACTTTGATCGCACCTTCCGTATCATGAACAATCGGATTGTCCAATCCGGCTTTCGCACGTTCCTGATTGCCTACTGCAAGGAAACAGGAACCGCAGCGTACACCAAGGAAACTGGAAACGATAAACAATGCTGCCGACTCCATCTCCGATGCTTTGCAGCCGAGTCTCAGCCATGCCTGCCATTTATTTTCCAGTTCATAGCTTACCGGCATTAATTCCGGATTGTGCTGACCGTAAAAAGAGTCTTTACATTGTACAACACCGGTGTGATACGTATAGCCAAGATTGCCGGCCGCCTGTCTGAGAGCGTTGACAATGTCAATATCTGCTACTGCCGGGAATTCGATCGGAGCATACTCTTTGGTCGTTCCTTCCATACGGATCGCTCCGGTCGCAACAACGATATCGCCGCCTTTTACATTGATATCCATGCCGCCGCATGTTCCAACACGAACAAACGTCTCTGCACCACACTTCACAAGTTCTTCCAATGCGATAGAGGCTGACGGACCGCCAATACCTGTAGAAGTAACACTTACCTTTTCTCCTTCCAGATAGCCTGTGTAAGTCACATACTCCCGGCTGTCTGCGATCAGCTTCGGATCATCAAAATACTTTGCAATTTTTGCACAGCGCTTCGGATCACCCGGTAAGATCACGTATTTACCAACATCGCCCGGCTTAATATTCAAATGATACTGTAAACCAACTTCATCTACGTATGGCATATTGCACCTCCTTCATTATTAATGGGTACTGCTTATCTTAATATCATACCACAACCTGTCTGTAAAGTCAAAATATGCTTACTCAACTGTCTTTAAACTTTCGACCATATCCACTTTTTTCAGTTTGAAATGGGCTGCCACATTTACAATAGCTGAGAACAGTACAGTAAGGATCGCAGCGTACACATAGGCATACGTCGGTGCCGTACGCCCGAACATAACCTGATTCACCTCTACGGTCAGGATCAGCCAGCTATGCAGAAATCTTCCCATAACCAGGCCCATCATGATACCGAAGATGGTCAGGAAAATGTTTTCCCTGTATACATAAGCCGAAGTTTCTCCATCATAGAATCCCAGAACTTTCAGCGTTGCCAGCTCTCTCGTACGTTCCGTAATATTAATGTTCGTCAAGTTATAGAGTACAACAAATGCGAGGACCGCTGCCGCAACGATCACGATCACAACCGCATAATCAATGCTGACCATACTTTCCGTAAATGTCTCACGAAGCGATGCCACACGTGAGAAAGTCGCAACACCTTCCATTTCCATCATGGTCGTGGAGATTTCCTGAGAGACTGCATCTTCTGAAAATGTTTCCTGACTTCCATCCGTATATGCAAAGAGAATCACATTGTCGTCTGCTTCCGTCTGGAACACTTGCTCATAATATTCTTTTGTCATATACACATAATGCTGCGTATAATTTTCAACAATATCTGCAACCGGAACATCCACACGACGATCGCCATCCAGTGTGATCATGCCTCCGATCTGGATATCCAGAAGCTCAGACAGTTTTTCCGTGATCACAACACCCTCTTCCGGGAAAATTACCTCTTCAGAGCTGAGACGATGTCTCATATCAACAAAATGTTCCAGTTCTTCCATGTGATTTACCGCAAACACGTTGACACCGTTTTCCACGGCTGCTTCACCGGAACTGTCCACCATCTCATTATGGCATGCCAGCCATCGGTCAATTTCCGGAATTTCATCCAGATATTGATAAATATCAAGACGAGCATCTTCATCAATCTCTTCTTCTAATCCAACCGACACATCATACAGTAAGATTTCATCAAACTGTTTATCCAGAATCTCAAATATCGAGTTATGGAGACCAAAACCGGTCACGATCAAGGCTGTACAGCCGCCGATGCCGATTACGGTCATCCAGAAACGGCGTTTGTAACGGAGCAGATTTCTCATGGTCACTTTCCATGTGAAATTCAAACTGCGCCACAGTGGTCCGATATGCTCCAAAAATACGCGTTTTCCTGCTCTTGGCGCTTTCGGACGCATCAATGCTGCCGGTGTAGCTGCCAGTGTCGATCCACACGCCCACAAAGCGGCGCCTGTCGTACAGACAACTGCTGCAAGGACAGCCGTAATACTTACGTCCGGCTGGAACATAAATTCTACAGGCGGCATAACATACATGATATTAAATGCATTGGCAATGACCAGAGGAATCAGTTTTCCTGCCTGCAGACCAAGGAGTCCTCCGATCAGACTCGCCGCAAATGCGTAACCAATGTACTTCACACTGATCGCAAGATAACTGAAACCGAGCGCCTTCATAGAGCCGATCTGGGTTCGCTGCTCTTCTACCATTCGTGTCATGGTTGTAAGACACGCAAGGGCTGCCACCAGGAAGAAAATGATCGGGAATACATCAGCCAGATTGCTGATTCTCTGAGAATCCTGACCATAACTTGCTATTCCCACATTCGTCTTGCGGCTCAGCACATACCACTCGCAATCATCAATATCATCTAATTCTGCCTGTGCATCGGCCAGTTTTACCTCTGCATCTGCAATCTCTTCCGCAGCTTCCTGTTTTCCGTCCTCATATTCTTCCAGTCCATCTGCATATTCCTTTTCACCGTCATTCAATTCTACAAGGGCATCCGCCAGCTCTTTCTCGGCATCTTCGACTTCTTCTTTTAAAGTCACACGCGCATCCGCCAGCTCTTCCAGACCGTCATAGTATTCTTTCCATCCATGATCCAGATCTTCACGGCCGATCTTCAGCTCCTCTTCTGCCTCCAACAGAGTTGTCAGTGCCTGATCCAGAGCTTCTTTACCATCAGCCAGTTCTTCCTCGGCATCCGCCAGCTCTTCCTTAGCATCTTCCAGCTGAAACTTTGCACTTGCAAGTTCGTCAGAACCGTCTTCCAGCTCTTCCTGACCGCTATGATATTCTTTCCAGCCCTGATCCAGCTGCTTCCGGCCTTCCTGAAGCCCAAGATAGCTTTCAACCACCATACCCGAATCCATAGGGATGAACGGCAGATATGCCAGAGACTGGTCAATCACCATGGCTGCCAGCGGATCTCCGGCCACAGCCCCCGCGATCAAGTCGTCCGGCGACTGATATCCGCAGTTTGAAGCGCTTGCTATCATCCAGATTGCCCCGGCAACCTGATCAAACTGCTCTTTACCCTGCGTGAATTCTGCCTCTTTTTCATTTAATGTCGTTTTCGCAGCTGCCAGTTCTTTTTTGCCTTTTTTAATTTCTTTCAGACCATCCTGATACTCTTTCAGACCATCTTCATACTCGGATTTTCCATCCAGATATTCCTGATATCCGTCGTAGTATTCCGCAACACCATCTTCATAGTCTTTCCAGCCATCGTCCAGGTCTTTACGTCCGTCTGCTAATTTTTGCTCCGCGTCGTTCAATTCCACAAGAGCATCTGCCAGCTCGACTTCCGCATCTGCGATCTCCTGATTGGCTTCCAGCACAGAATCTTCCAGCTCCTGAATTCCGTCATAATACTCCACCCAGCCGTCATCCAGTTCCTGTCGTCCGTCCTGTAATTCCTGCCAGGCATCCGCCAGTTCTTCTTCCACATCTGCTTTCACATCATTTAACTCTGCCCAGGCATCATCAATCTCAGCCTGCGCATCAGCGATCAGATTTTCCTTTCGAAGCACTGCACGTTCATCTGCAAATGTCTCCATACTGTCAACCAGCGCATCAATCCGGTCATCATACTCATCGCTGTAAGTATTAAGATCTATCAGATCATCCGCCGTAAAAAATGCGACGGTGTAATAATCCAGCGTAAAACTCTCTCTCGGTATGTACACAAAACCGTCTACCGAACCGGTTCCAAGAGAAGAGGTTCCTCTGTCCGGTCCCATATAAAGAGGGCTCTTTACCGTACCAACGATGGTATATTCGAATGTTTCCAGAGAGTCCTCATTATCTTCACTTACCACAAACGGCAGGCGGTCTCCAACCTGAAGTCCCAACTGGATCAGCAGATTTTCTTCTGTCACACACTCGTCTGTGCGCTCAGGCAGTCTTCCGTCCAGCACGTCCAATAAATTCATACGCTCCGGTATGGAACGCACGATCACGACACCGTCCAAAGCCTTCGCATCAAGCGTATAGCCCCCTTCGACATCCAGAATTCCATCCACCTGTTTCAATGCCTCAATATCATCTTCCACCAATCCAAGTGTAGACAATACGTAGCCGTCCATAACATTTTGCATATCATAAAATTTGTCAGCGGTATACTGCATATCCGGAGCTGTGATCTTGATTCCGGACAGAAATGCAACCGCGAGGGCGGATAAGATCAGGATTGAGAAAAAGCGGCTGCGGGTGTTCCACACCTCACGCAATGCATCCGTAAGCAGACGGTTTTTTCTTCCTTTTCCTACCATTCAATCTCCTCCACCGGCGTCGGATTCTCATTCAGTTCCATCGAAGCAACTTTTCCGTTTTTTATGCGAATGACACGGTCTGCCATCGGAGTCAGCGCCGTGTTATGCGTGATCACAACCACTGTCATGCCTTCCTGACGACAAGTATCCTGCAATAATTTTAAAATCTGCTTTCCGGTCACATAATCCAGAGCTCCGGTCGGCTCATCACAGAGAAGCAGCTTAGGATTTTTTGCAAGAGCTCTTGCAATGGCCACACGCTGCTGCTCACCACCGGACAGCTGGGCAGGGAAATTACCTAATCGGTGTCCAAGTCCCACATGCTCCAGAACTGTTTTCGCATCCAGCGGGTTTTTGCAGATCTGCGCCGCAAGTTCAACATTTTCAAGTGCAGTCAGGTTCTGTACCAGATTATAAAACTGGAACACAAACCCAATATCATGACGGCGGTATGTTGTCAGCTGTCTGGAATTATAATCACTGACCATTGCGCCATCTACCTGAATCGTTCCTCCGGAACAGGCATCCATTCCGCCAAGCATATTGAGCACCGTTGTCTTTCCTGCTCCTGACGGACCTACGATGATCGCAAACTCACCTTTTTCAATATGAAAATTGACTCCGTCTACCGCATGGATCGTCACTTCACCCATTTGGTAAATCTTTTTTACATCTTCAAATAAAATATATGACATAAATCTGTCACCTCTCATTGTCACGATTTTCGACAGTTCTATTATACCACCGCAAAAGATACACCGCAATTAGAGGATTGTTCCCAAACATTCAAAAGGCTGCTAAGATTTCTCCATAGCAGCCTTTCACCATATCGTTCTTATTTTTTATATCCGGTTGCAAAATCTACAACGGTTGTAAATTCTCCGCCATTTGCCCATGCTTCCAGATTACCGCCCGCAATACGGACAATTCTCTCGAATGTCTCCTGCAGGAAGAAGTTTCCTGCTACATGAGGAGTGATCACCACATTTCCGCAATCCCAAAGCGGATCATCTGCCGGAAGCGGTTCCGGCTCTGTTACATCGAGACCGCAGCCGCCCAGATGTCCTTCCTGCATCACAGTTAATAATGCTTTCGGATCGATCGCATTACCGCGGCCAACATTGATCAGGTAAGAGCCTTTTTTCATCAGGCGCAGTCTTCTCTCATCCATCAGATGATGAGTCGCCTCGCCGCCCGGAAGTACCATTGCCACAATGTCTGCTCTCGGAAGAAGGTTATCGATTTCATCCAGAGTATACTGCTCATCCAGGTACTCCGGTTTTTCTTTATTCGTTCTTCTGATACCGATGGTATATGCACCCAGCGCTTTTACTTTCTTTGCAAAATCTCCGCCGATATCGCCCATTCCCATAATGAGAACTGTAGAACCTTCTACGGAAATGATGCTTCCCATCGAATTTCCCTTATACTGCCAGAGATGCTCCGCCTGATTTCTGTGATACTGGTTAAAACGGCGGATCAGGTCAAATACCAGCGCAAGCATATGCTCTGAAACTGCCAGACCATAGGCACCTGTCGCATTTGTCAGCACACAGCCCTCCGGGAGTACGCCCGGCTTGGTATACTGGTCTGCACCTGCAGAGTTAAGCTGATACCATTCCAGATTCTCAGCGCCCTGTACCAGTGCCGGAGGCAGATTGCCAATAATCACGTTTGCACGGTTCACATCTTCTTTTGTTACTTCCTTGCCCGGAATATAACGGAACACGCAGGAATACTTGCCGGAAGAAGCTTTTTCTTCCAGAAACTTTTTATGCGTCTCATTTACCGGAATTGTAACAAGAATTTCTTTATTTAAAGCTTTTAAATTGTCCATGTATATCCCTCACCGATCGCTCTTGTCGCTTCCTTTAACCACTCATTTTCTTCCTCTGTCATATACGGAGAAAGTTTCTCGTAACACTCTTTGTGGTAAGCATTTAACATACGCACATCAGACGGCTCCATAACAGTAATATCAACACCGTCCAGATCGATCGGTGTAAATGTCAGTGTCTCGAAATTCATAAACTGACCATACATATTCTTCTCAGCTTTGTGACAGATCAGGAGGTTCTCTGTACGGATACCGTGGCTTCCCTCAATGTAAAGGCCCGGTTCATCGGACTGGAACATACCTTCATCTAAAATACAGCTGTCCATACGCTCCGGAACGATTTTCCAGCGGATTCCGTTCGGACGCTCATGTACGCTGGAAAGGAAACCTACACCGTGACCGGTTCCATGATTGAAATCCAGTCCCTGCTGCCACAACGCGCCTCTTGCCTGATAATCCAGATTCATGCCGCGGCATCCATAGAGGAATTTCGCATTCGCAAGACGAAGAGTACCCATAAGAACCCATGTAAAATGCTTCTTCATCTCATCCGTTGCCGGACCAACCACGATGGTTCTTGTAACGTCTGTCGTACCGTCATAATACTGTCCGCCGGAGTCAACCAGATAGAAGCCGTTCGCCTCAACCATAGACTCGTTTTCTTTTGTCGCATGATAATGACACATCGCAGCATTTGCACCAAAAGCAGAGATCGTATCGAAGCTCGGTCCTAAGTAACCTTCCTGAGCTTTACGGAACTCTTCTAATTTCTCAGCCGCTTCTGTCTCGGAAAGCTCGATCTTTCCAACATTTTTCTTTAACCAGTAGATAAACTTTGTAAGAGCAACGCCGTCCTTAATATGGCATTTTCTTAAATTTTCCACTTCTACCGGATTCTTCATTGCCTTCATCAAAGAAGTCGGGTTCATTGCCTCGATCACAGTATTGCTTGCATCAATACTTGCAGAAAGTGCATAGTTTACCTTATCCGGCTCTAACAGGATCTTCTGATCCTTTACAGCTGCAACTGCATCATAGATACCTTCATAGCTTTCAACCCGAATCTCATTTTCAGCAAAATAAGCCTTTACTTCATCTGAGCAGCGGCTGCTGTTGATGAACAGACGAAGGGAATCCTTGGTAACCATAACATGAGCAGTCGGAAGCACATTACCGTCTGTTGTCTCTTTTCTGATATTTAACAGCCATGCAATATCATCCAGAGTAGAGATCACATGAAGGTCAGCACCCTTCTGTTCCATCTCGGCTCTCAGTCTTGCAACTTTGGACTGTGTAGATTCGCCGGAGAATTCCTCTTTGAGAACCCAAACAACCGGAGCTTCCAGTTCCGGTCTTGTCTCCCAGATCTCGCCTACAAGGTCATGTCTGATCGCCATAGAACCATTTTTCTCAGCAACGATCTTCTCAAATCCACGGCCAATACCTGTATTTACCACACGGCCATCCATACCTAATACGCCGCCGTTCGGTAACTTGTCAGCCAGAAATGCGTCGATCGTCGGAACGCCTTCCTCGCCCATCTTCATCAATTCTACGTCCTGACCAGCCAGTTCCTTTTTCGCCTGAACGAAATAACGTCCGTCAGTCCATACACCTGCAAAGTCCTTTGTCACTACCAGAGTACCTGCGGAACCGGTAAAACCGGATACATATGCACGACAGCGGAAGAAGTCTTCCACATATTCGGAATCATGGAAGTCAGAGGACGGTACATAATATGCGTCCATGCCGTGAGCTTCCATCAGCGCTCTGAGTTTTTCTAAACGTTCGTTTGCCATTCTTGTTACCCCCTAAATAGCATTTATAAGAGCGGAATGCCCGCTTTTTCTGCGATCTCACGCACCTCATCCGGCCAGATGGATGCCTGAATCTCGCCAATATGTGCTTTTCTCAAATAAAACATACAGATTCGTGACTGTCCGATACCGCCTCCGATCGTATATGGAAGCTCTCCGGCCAGTAAGGCTTTCTGGAATGCCAGTTCTTTTCTGTCCTCACAGCCGGCAATCTTTAACTGTCTCTCCAGAGCTTCCTCATCCACACGAATACCCATGGAACTAAGCTCCAGGGCAATATCCAGAACCGGATAATAAACAATGATATCTCCGTTTAACTCCCAGTCATCGTAGTCCGGTGCACGGCCGTCATGCGGCTTTCCGGATCTTAACTCCTTACCGATCTGCTCGATAAAGATCGCACCGTGGGCTTTCGCCGCCATGTACTCTCTTCCTTTTGCATCCAACTCCGGATAAAGATCCTCTAACTCCTGAGAAGTGATAAACTTAATGTGCTCCGGAAGATAATGACCAATATAATCATACTCGTAAGCCAGATAATCTTCCGTAATCTTCAACGCTTTGTATACAGCAGTTACCACCGCTTCCAGCGTCTCACGTGTTCTCTCTTCCTTTGTGATCACTTTCTCCCAGTCCCACTGGTCCACATAAATCGAGTGGATATTGTCAGTGTCCTCATCACGGCGAATCGCATTCATATCCGTATAAAGACCTTCGCCCGGTTTGAAACCATACTGCTTCAATGCAAAACGTTTCCATTTCGCAAGAGAATGAACGATCTCTGCCTGACGATGTCCTTCTTTCATATCGAAACTGACCGGTCTCTCCACACCATTTAAGTTATCGTTCAGACCCGATTCCGGTGTCACGAACAATGGCGCAGAAACTCGAGTCAGATTTAACTGCTTTGTAAGCTCTTTCTGAAAAAAATCTTTTACTGTTTTGATGGCTACCTGTGTCTCTTTCAGATCAATCTGCGGTCTGTAGCCTTCCGGTACATAAAAACTCATAGTCAATGTCCCTTTCTACTTTCAATACGTTAGTAAGTATATCATCATTTTCAGAAAAATGGAACAGAAAACTACGAGGACATACTACCGAATTTCTAATATTTGTGTATAATAAAATAATCGCAGAGATTTTCTGCATCTTTATTTGAATTAATTTTGGGAGGTAATCTATGACCACTTATACTTCCGTTGTCGGAATCATCACGAACATTGAATATCTGGGCGGCATGGGAAATCAGTCCGGCGACTGCGCCATCCTGTTTACCCTGGAAGGTGAAAATCCGGCAGGTGCATTTCAGGTACAGCTTCCTGCAAATGCCTATGTTTTAAATCTCCATCCTTTCCAGATTGGAGACCGTGCAACCTTTTTCTACGATCCAAATGCACCAATGGTATTAATTTATCCGCCACGCTACACGGCTGTTGCAGGTGCATACACACCGCATGGAACCACCGCCATGCTCGATTTCTTCCAAAACAACTTTGTGAACACAGATAACTCCTTAATGTTAAATATGGCATGGAACACTCCTGTCACTCTCGCTAACGGTCAGCCGTTCAAAGGTAGTCTGAACAATCAGTTGCTTCTGGTACTCTACGGCATGACCACGCGCAGCATTCCGGCACAGACAACTCCGGAGCAGGTCGTGGTATTCTGTCAAAATCAGTCTTAATTCATCTCTGAACAGCAAAATCCTCACGAGGAAAAACGCATTTGTTTCTCACTCGTGAGGATTTACTCTTTGTATCTGACCGAATATTGTTCCCCTATTCTCCTATTACTCCGCCTGTCGGAACACATCCAGCAGCATCTCCACTTCACGTTTCCAATCATCTTCAAACACACAAGTATCACTGTATGTCAGATCCTCACGAACCTGCATACAGTATTCTTTTGCCTTTTCCAGATTCTTTTCCACACCGTTGCCCTCGCTGTAAAGCAATGCCATACGGTAAAGTCCTTCTTCTCCGCCTTTTTCTGCAGCTTTCTTGTAAAGTTCCAGAGCCTGACCAAAATCTTCATCGATTCCGATTCCGCGTTCCAAACATTCGCCATAAAGGAACATAGCAAAGTCATTTTCTGCCTCAGCCCCTTCCTTTACCAGCTCCAGACCACGCTCAATATCCTGATCTGTGCCATAGCCTTTCAGATAACATTCTCCGAGCTGGACTCTCGCATAATCACTGCCGCAGGCCGCCGATCTCTGATACCACATAAATGCTTTATCAAAGTCCTTTTCAACGCCTTTTCCTTTCATGTAAAGCCATCCCACATGATCCATGCAGGCCGGATTTCCCATTTCAGCAGCGTCAATAAAATATTTGGCAGATGCTTCCAGATTTTTCTCTACGCCCTGACCGTTCCAATAATAAATTCCAAGCAGCCGATGCGCCTCTGAACTTCCCATCGAAGCACCTTTGCGCGCCAGTTCCACTGCTTTTTCTTCATCCTGCTCCACGCCGATTCCGGACATATAGTATGTACTGAGATTCACATAGCCAAGCGCCTCGCCATGATCACCTGCCATCTGATACATATTGGCAGCCGCTTTCAAGTCTTTCTCCACTCCATACCCAAGAGCAAGGCAGACTCCGTAGCGCAGCATTCCGTCCGGAACACCTGCCATCGCTGCCTTTTTGAACCAGCCTGCAGAAATCTCCGGATTCTCCTCGACACCTTTTCCAAAGCGATAACACATTCCAAGTTCTACATAGCCCTGAGGTTCCTGCGCAAATGCAGCGTAACGATACCATTTGAATGCTTCCTCTGCATTTTTCTCAGTGCCCTGACCAAGTTCATAAGCACGTCCTACACGCAGTTCTGCCGGAACGTAACCGTGATCTGCCGCAAACATATAGTTGCGGAAAGCTTCTTCCAGATCAATGCAGGTTCCTTTTCCAAAAACATAGCAGTCTCCAAGATGACAATATGCCGGAACGTATTCATACTCCACAGCCTGCTTATATAACCAGTACGCCTGCTTATAGTCAATCTTTACACCGTATCCATGTTCATAGCAAAGTCCCAGATTGCTGATTCCGCAAGCATCACCGTCTTTCGCTGCATTTCGAAAACATTCAAACGCCCGCTGATCTGCCTCTTCGCTTCTCTGATCCCGCCAGAAAATACCCAGTTCGCTCCAGTGGATACCGGTCAGATCTTCCTCTTTCATTTCCTTCATCATTTTTCCACAATTAGGGCACCGAAATACGGCATTCTCACTCTCTAATGCGGTACTACAAAGTTCGTCTGTACAAACAAAAATCATTCTTTTGTATTCTCCGTCCCCAGTCTGCTCCACTCATCTGCAGATATTTTGTATACATAGTGCAGCATATCCGTGCCGCGATAATGCTTCACAAACTGGTCTTTCACTGTCATTCCGTTTCTTTTCGCCACATTTTGCGACGCAAGATTCGTATCCCTTATAATAGAACAAATTTCAGAAAGTTGCAACTCCTTAAATGCATATTCGCGACACCCGATCGCGGCTTCAGCCGCATATCCCTGATGCCAGAATGCACGCTGAAACAGATATCCGATTTCCGGTCCCTGCACTCCATTAACATTCTGGATCGTAATTCCACACTGACCGATCATCTCGTCATTTTCCTTCAGGCAAACAGCCCAAAGTCCAAAGCCGTCCTTTGTATATCGGTTTTTCTGACGCTCCAGCCAAGCGTACACTTCCTCATCTGTAAAAGCACCTTCATAAGCATACATGGTTTCTTCGTCCTGCATGATCTTACAAAGTGCACTGAAATCCTCATCACACATTTCTCTCAAATACAGACGTTTTGTTTCTAAAATTATATCATTTGTCATCTTCTTCAAATTCTCCGACAAAAAAATTATTTTACCAGAATCTGGCAGCTTCTCATAGTCTCCAAAGCTGCTTCATGTTTCGCCGGAGTCACACCTGCGCAGCAGGCAGAATCAAGCGCTACCGGAAGTTCCGGCATGAAAGCCTTGATCATAAGCGCATTAGAAACCACACAAATATCTGTGCACAGTCCAATCAATTCCACAGATTCGATTTCACCGGCAGCATAAGCTTTTTTCAAATCTTCCGCAAGCTCAGTGCTTCCGAAAGTCGGTTTGTCATAACATTTGCAGCCCATTTCTTTGCAGAGAACGTCCAGCTTCGGAATGATCTGCCAGCCATCTGTATTTTTTACGCAATGAACGACCGGAAGATTTTTACCTTCCTGAGTTTCCATATAGTTCTCAAAATGTGTGTCTCTTGTAAAGATCACTTCTCCATCAAAGTTTTTCACTTTCTCCACAACTGCATCTACGATTGCAACTGCTTCTTTGGTTCCAAGCGCTCCGTCTACAAAATCCTTCTGCATATCAACAACGATCAAAATTTTCTTCATGATTAAATCCACCTTTCTGTATATTTATTTTAATAAAATTTCATATGTAAGATACTCATAGTCTAAATGATATCCCAATTTTTCAGCCAAGGAAACGGATGCCAGATTATGAGCATCCCAGCTCGGATAAATTCCTCGTTCCAGACATTCTAATATCAATTTTGCACCACAAGCATAGGCTAAACCTTTACGTCTGTGATCATTTCTTGTATCAATTTCAATCTCCAAACCACCCTGATAAACCGAATACGAAGATGCTCCTGCAACGATTTCATCATTTTCCATTACCACATATCCCAATCCCAGCTTTTCATACTGTTCATACGTTTGAAAATTTGATACCAGATCCTTGCACCAGCTCTCGCATAGACAAGCATCATACTCCTTCTTTTCAATCTTTTTCAACATATATTCATTGGAAATTGTATTAACAGCTATTTGCAATCGTTCTTTATCAAATATACCTTTCTCTTTCTTAATTGCATATCGACTAATCTTCTTCGCATGATCACCGAAGTAATTTTCAATCATATCTGCCCAGTCATCATTTTTCGGAACGAGGATCAGATATTGTTGTCCGCGCTCTTTCATGTGCTCTTTCACGTCATCAAGCAAGATCGAATTTACTTCACCTGCAAGCAGGCAAAAATCTCCAAGCCAGGCCGCAGCCGCAGCCTGACAAACCAAAATATCTCCCATCACCCCTTGCAGACAAGACCACAATATTGTTTCATCCCACTCACCAAATATTTCAGTCGCCTTCATTGCCTTAATATCGCACATGGAATCCACGCCCTTCCTCTAACGGAATACTCTTTGAATCTACCCACTCAATTTGGATATATCTGTCCGATGTCAATTGTTTCAACATCATATTGATCATTTCCGGAATTCCCTGCACTTCTACGGTAACAGAACCATCGTATTCATTTCTGACCCAGCCTTTTAAACCATAAGCTGAGGCATATCTTTGTGCCTGATATCGGAATCCAACACCTTGTACTCTTCCGTGGAACTCGATCCTCCTTCTTTCCTCCATCTGTTCTCCTCGTTAATTTGAAATTACACCAGTATCTTAGGACATTTGTCTTTTCTATTGTAAATCATATCGGGCGATGATACAAGAAATACAGCTTCCTTTGTTATTTTTTTATCATTCTTTATCGGCGCTACATATCAAAAAGACCGACATCCCCAATCAGGAATGTCGGTCCAATGATTCAATTTAGAATTACTTGAAGTACTTCACGCCGCTCTCAAACAGTTTGAGATCCTGTTCGCCGTAAATGTTCTTCGCAACCGCGTCACCGCGTCTCTCGGAGTGAGCCATCTTACCGTAGATACGGCCATCCGGGCTAGTGATACCTTCGATTGCCATGTAAGAACCGTTCGGGTTCCAGTACTCATCCATAGTAGCATTGCCGTTTGCATCTACGTACTGAGTAGCAACCTGTCCGTTTGCAAACAGTTTCTTGAGCCACTCTTCGCTTGCAACGAAACGACCCTCACCGTGAGATACCGGGTTTACGTAAACGCCGCCAAGTTCAGCACCTGCAAGCCACGGGGACTTGTTGGAAACAACTTTCAGGTTGACCATCTTGGAGATGTGACGACCGATGTTGTTGTATGTTAATGTCGGAGAATCCGGCTTCTGCTCAGAAATTGTACCGTTCGGAACAAGACCAAGTTTGATAAGAGCCTGGAAACCGTTACAGATACCGAGCATAGACCGTCGCGCTCGTTTAACATCTTCTCGATCTCTTCTTTCAGCACTTCATTTCTGAATGCTGTAGCGAAGAACTTCGCGGAACCGTCCGGCTCATCACCAGCGGAGAATCCGCCCGGGAACATGATGATCTGAGCTTTTGCGATCTCTTTCTTAAATACCTCAACAGAATCGCGGATATCTTCTGCGCTTAAGTTGCGGAATACTTTTGTTGTTACGTTTGCACCTGCACGTGTGAATGCTTTTGCACTGTCATACTCACAGTTTGTACCCGGGAATACCGGAATAAATACGTTCGGAGTAGCGATCTTGTGGTTGCAGATCACGATATTCTTAGCCTCGTAGAGGTCATTCTCTACCGGAACCTGTTCAACGCCGGACTCTGTCGGGAATACGTCCTCAAGAGTTGCGTTCCATGTTGCAAGAGCCTCATCCATTGTGATAGAAACTGTACCGAATTCGAATGCTGCTGTATCAGTAACTTCACCGATCACTGTGCAAGCTGCTGTAAGTTCAGCCACTTTGTCTGCCGGAACTTCACATACGATGTTGCCCCAGCCTGCTGCGAAGAAGTCTTCTGCAGACATATTGTCGATCTTAACACCCATGTGGTTACCGAATGCCATCTTGGAAACAGCCTCAGCCACACCATTTGCCTCAACCGCATATGCAGATACGACCTTGCCTGCTGCGATGTCAGCAAAAATCTTGGAATAACCGTCCATGATCTGCTCATAGTTCGGGAGATCATAGCCATCTTTTTCAATATTGAATACAACGATCTTATTGCCGGCTTTCTTGAATTCCGGAGAGATCATTGTCTTAGCATCTGCTACATTTACTGCGAAGGAAACAAGTGTCGGCGGAACGTTTACTTCCTCGC
>SVDR01000007.1 GCA_015057755.1 Lachnoclostridium sp. | reverse complement strand
CAATTGTAGCACCTACTTTAGCAGTAAGCATCATAACGGAGATTGTGATGTACGGGGAAGCGTCGTTCTGCATATCCTCCGGGATAACTTTTGCTACGCCAAGGATCATACCTAAAATTAAAACGTAAAGCATCGGGAATAATGAGAATGCCATGAATCCCAGATCGAATTTCTGTGTACCGATGAACTCTGCGATCATTGTAAGAACAAATGAGAGCGCATGGATCTTCCAGTCAGCGTTTTTACCTAACATTGATTTGTTTCCTCCTTAAATTATAAGTGTCCCCAGTCTCTTAAGTAAGCTTCTTTTGTAAGAGCTGGTTTGAAACCTGCTTTGATATCCAGTCCTGTTTCAGCACCTTCTGCAAGCAGGTCGATAGCGGTCATGATAAGAGCTTTGGCAGATGTGATATATGCCATCTCCTTGTCCTCGATCTCATAATCCGGACAGTGAGCGCCGCCCTTAGCGCCGCCAATGTAAGCGTGTACAGTCGGCATTAAGTGAGAAATGTCGCCTGCGTCAGTAGAACCGCCGCTGGAACCAGCCACCTGTTCTACTTTGTCGTGACCGATGATCTCGCCCAGGTTGTCACACATGAGTTTTGCGAGCGGCGGATACGGAAGAACCGGAAGATATCCCGGAAGTTCTGTAATCTTGCACTGCGCGCCTACTGCGTAAGCACCTGCCTCGAGAGAACGGTTCACCTTCATACTGGCATCAAGAATCGCTTCTGTTCTTGCGCCTCTAACGTATGTTTCAATACGAACATCACTCGGAACGATATTTACTAAATCGCCGCCTTTTGTGATGATCGGATGAACGCGGATGTGGTCTTCGTCACGGAATGTCTCGCGATTTGCGTGGATCGCCATCATACCAAGCTCAGCTGCGTTTAATGCATTGATGCCCATATGCGGAGCACCGCCTGCATGCGCTTCTTTGCCGATATAGTTGACGAGTTTGCCAACGAAACCGTTTGCCGGGCCGCCTGCATTCGCCTGGATCTGAGCATCACCGAAAGCATCGGTATGCTGCATCACCATCACGTCTACATCGTCCATAACTCCAAGCTTTACGAATTCCTGCTTGCCGCCCAGGAAAGAGATTTTTCCTTCTTCTCTTAACTTGTTGCGGTACTCAAGTTCAACGAACTCTTCACTCGGAACTGCCATAAGAGCAATATCACCAAATAAGTCTTCCATCAGGTTGGCTTCTTTGATCGCGATAGCTGCACCTACGACACTGGCAATCTGACAGTTATGTCCACAAGCGTGTGCACCACCGGTGATCGGATCTGCGCACGGATGATCCGGAACTAAAACTGAGTCAAGCTCGCCCATTAACGCAACTTTCATCTTGCTCTCTTTACCCTTCTGGGTAGAGATAACACCGGTGATCGCTACGCCGCTCTCGTACTCGAAACCTAATTCGTCCATAGCAGCCTGGAATTTTTTAGCAGTTTTAAACTCTTTGTATCCAAGCTCCGGCTCTGCGAAAATCGAATCCCCCAACTCGATGATCTTATCACGGTTTCTGTCGATCGCCTCACAAGCAGCTTTCTTTAATTCTGCCTTTGAACGTCCCATGATTTTCCCCTCCTTTTAGCATTTTGGTAAATGATAATAATACACTCAATATACCATAGTTTACAGTATACGCCAACCGTCAGGCTTTGTCAACAATTACCTAAAATTCCGATTGTATACATGCATATTTTGGTCAAAATATTAATATCGCTTTTCCAAGTATTCCGATTTCCTTTTTTGTTTTTAAATTAATACAAGATACTTGCTCAAAATCTTTTCAAATTATCTCACAAATTCACACAATTCAGTTGGCGCTTTTATGGTTCCTCAAACGACTTTTTACCGAGACGCACCTCTTCAAAATACTCCTGCATCTCCTTGTCTGCATGAGAAAGAAGATAATTCTTTCCGGATTTCGTCGGTCCGGTCGTCAGTTTTTCCTTTTCCTCCGCGATCAGACTTTCTACATACTCCACTTCTTCCTTCAGATCCTTGGCAGAAAGCAGAAGACATCCCTGGCTGCGGATGATAAGCTGCTCCAGTCCATCG
The DNA here is from genome assembly GCA_015057755.1 of Lachnoclostridium sp. Next base: position 50,653 of record SVDR01000007.1, on the reverse strand, counting down.
GAAGTTGCCACTGTTACACGATATTTTCCGCCGATCTTATGAGCCAGTTTCTCAATATACTGGTCGGCAGTCTCGGCTTCCTTTGTGTAGACCACATTAATGTTGTGATATTTCATCGCACTTCCAGTATTTCCTACCACTTTATAAGCATCGAAAACCACGATCAAGATACATTTTTTATATCCTTGATAGTTGCAGAGAATGTCCATCAGGCGATATCTGGCACCGTCGATGTTGACTTTCGCCAGCTCGTTGAGCTCTTCCCATGCGAAAATGATATTGTAACCATCGACCAAAAGGTACTCGGCATCATATTCCTCTTCTTTTTTCTGTCTGATGTGCACCTGATTTTCCGGTCGGATCACACGTCTTGCCTCACCTGCCGCCTGCTGCTTCTGACGTTTGGATTCTCCATAGGTACGGAAAAAGATTTCCTGCAATTCTTTATCTTCATAATAAGAAGCAGAAAGCTTTGGAGCGCTTTTCGCCGACACTCCATTGATGCTGCTTGCTCCGATCACCTGGGCGGTTTCCTTTTGTTCTGCAGCCTTCTCTACAGGGCAGTCAATTCCCGCCGCACGGCGTTTTGCCAGCGGACTTTCCACGTGCATATAATTTTTCACTTCATCCCACGGTACGACAAATCCGGCGCCGTGTGCACAGAATACAGAACCGGCCGGATCCTGAAAATCCATATCAAAGTCATATCCGATCTGAGCAACCACTTCTTCCTCATTGTGGCACGGCTCATATCCTTTCAGACTCACGATCAGACGACCGCGTCCTTTTGTATAGGAAATGACTTCTCGCTGATAATCACGCATGTTTACAACCGGAGCACTTCCTTCAAGAATCGCCATATCGCCATCCTGTTTTGGCGCATCAAATTTGCCCTGCATACGCTCCACATCTGCCATGGCACGACCAATGGATTCTGACGGAACTTCCAGACGGAACGCATAATACGGCTCCAGCAATTTACAACCGGCCTCTTTCAGTCCCTGACGAACTGCACGGTATGTAGACTGACGGAAGTCGCCGCCTTCTGTATGCTTCAAGTGGGCACGTCCTGCCACGATCGTAATCTTCATGTCCGTGATCTCCGAACCGGTCAGCACACCGCGATGTCTCTTCTCCTCCAGATGTGTCATGATCAGGCGCTGCCAGTTGAGTGCCAGATCATCTTCACTGCAGTCTGCCTCAAACACCAGACCGCTGCCCGGCTCTAACGGCTCCATCAGAAGATGAACCTCCGCATAATGACGCAGCGGTTCGTAATGCCCGACACCCTCCACAGGTCTTGCGATCGTTTCTTTGTATACAATATTACCGCTGCCAAACTCCACGTCCACATGGAAACGCTCTTTGATCTGGCTCTTTAAAATCTCCATCTGCACATCGCCCATGACCTGCGCCTGGATCTCTGCCAGAACCTCATTCCAGACAATGTGAAGCTGCGGATCCTCTTCCTCCAGAAGACGCAGATTTTTCAGCATGGTATGAGCATCACAGCCATCCGGAAGGATTACCTGATACGTCAGAACCGGCTCCAGCAGCGGACTTCCGGTTTCCTTTTCCACACCATAGCCCTGTCCCGGCTTGGTCAGCGCAGGACCTGTGATCGCACAAATAGTTCCTGCTTCTGCTTCATTTGCCATTTCAAACTTGGTTCCGGAATAAATACGGATCTGGTTGATCTTTTCAGGCTCTTTTCCTTCTTCCACATCTTCTGTCAGGAAACTCTTTACCTTCAGACTGCCGCCTGTAATTTTCAAATGTGTCAGTCGGTTGCCCTGGTCATCTCTGGAAATCTTAAAGACTTTTGCTCCAAATGCTTCCGGATAATCCGGCGTTTCTGCCCACAGTTCCACGCCTTTCAAAAACTCCTCCACGCCGGTCAGCTTCAGCGCAGAGCCAAAATAACACGGAAAAACCTTGCGTTCCCGGATCACATGGCGGATCTGATCTGCTGGTAGCTCCATGGTTTCCAGGTAGGACTCCATGACTTCCTCGTCGCACATGGCAAGTTCTTCGTAAAATGTCTCCGGGTCTTCCTCTCCTGTATACACAAGCGTTCCCGTGCTTCCATCCACGTTCACATCTCCAAAATCCACAACTGCTCCATCCAGTCTTTTCCGGATATTCGCAAGCAGCGCTTCCTTATCCGTTCCTGGCTGGTCCATCTTATTTACAAATAAAAATACCGGAATATGATAACGCTTCAGCAGTCTCCAAAGAGTCTCCGTATGTCCCTGCACGCCGTCTGCTCCATTGATCACCAGAATCGCGTAATCCAGCACCTGCAGCGTGCGCTCCATCTCCGCTGAAAAATCCACGTGTCCCGGAGTGTCCAGAAGGGTCACAGCCGTATCTCCCAAAGAGAAAACCGCCTGTTTCGAGAAAATTGTGATTCCTCTCGCTCGCTCCAGCGCATAAGTATCCAAAAACGCATCTTTTTTGTCTACACGTCCCAGTTTCCGAATTGTTCCCGTCGTATATAAAATAGCTTCTGATAATGTTGTTTTTCCCGCATCCACGTGAGCAAGGATTCCAATTACCAATCGTTTCATTTCAATCGTTCCTTCTATAAATATAAACTGTGCGTACAAAACACCAATTTTATTTTAACTGTCTATAGGGAAAAGTACAATCATTATTTGTGGATTTCATTGAGTAAATAAAATAGCATATCTGTAGAAAAACCATATTATCTCCAAAAACGGTTGACTGCCTTTGCTTCGATGCGATTTTATTCGCCTGTAGTCGGTCGCGATAAGAGCGTTTGCGACCTTTGTACAGTCGAAAATCTTTCGAAGCGCAGTCGTCCAACCTATCATTGGAGATAATATGGTTTTTCTATCAGATACTATATTTATTTACCAATCAAAATCCACATATATTTTGCAAACCATCTATGTCCAGTTCTTTTATGGATTTGCGGTTAATAATTGTATTTTATTTAGTGAATAATATAAAGTTCTGATAGAAAATCCCATACTATACTCAAATCTTTGGCTAAACGACTGCGCTTCACAAGTTTTGCGCCCTTACAAAGGTCGCAAACGCCTTTATTGCGTCCGGCGTAAGGGCGGATAAAACGCTGTGAAGCAAAGGCAGTCAGCCTAATTTGAGATAGTATGGGATTTTCTGCAGATACTTATATTATTACTAAATTAAATCCAGATTTACCCTCTTTATTCCCCTCGCACAAACGGATTACGGTAATAACAGAACAGTAACTGCGCTGCCATCGCACACCAGATCAGCGGCTCACACCAAATAACTGCCATATATCCGAATCTGGGAATAAATACAATTGTGAAAATCACTTTTCCCACCATCTCGATCACGCTGGAAATGATCGGAAGCAGTTTCTCTCCGATGCCCTGAAGCGCAGAACGTGTCTGCAAAAGTACACCGAGCACTGCATAAAACGGTCCTGCCACATAAAGGTACATGGACGCGTTATTTAAAACGACTTCTTCCGTCGATCCGGTAAGCAGATGTACCAGCGGTCTCGCAACAAAATGCAGACAAACCGTAATGATACCCGCTGCCAAAAAATCATATACAAACATGTATTTCATCGCGCGAAGGATGCGTTCTCGATTGCCCGCACCCTTATTCTGAGAAACAAAGGTCGAGCACGCCATGGACATGGTTCCGATGAACATCATACATACAGAGTGTAATTTTCTTGCCGCAGTATGTCCTGCAATGATCAGCGTGCCAAATCCGTTGATTCCGGACTGCAGGATTACCGTTCCACAAGAGACAATGCTTCCCATCAGTCCCATGGAAATGCCCTGTCCGAGAAGTTCTCCGCACAGTCCTTTATCGAACCGGAAATGCTCTCGTGAAGGAACAAGCATCGGCGCTTTCTTCCATATATAAAGGATACAGAGTACTGCAGAAATTCCCTGCGCAATTACGGTCGCCACAGCTGCTCCCCGCACTCCCATGTGAAATTCTGAGATAAAAAGAATATCTAAGCCTACATTTAAAATGGAAGATACGATCAGAAACACCAATGGCATCACACTGTTTCCGATGGCGCGAAGCATGCCGGCGCTCAGATTGTATGCCAGCATAACCAAAGCTCCCGATACGATCGTGGAAACGTAACTATAGGACTGGTCGATAATCTCAGACGGCGTATTAAGGAGTTCCAAAAGCGGTCTTAAGATCAGACCGCCACAGCCGGAAATCACAGCCGTTACCATCGCGCCAAGGACGATCGTCATCGCTACCGATTTCTTTAAAAGTTTTTGATTGCCGGCTCCGAAACTTCTGGCCGTCACAACTGCCATACCGCTTCCAACACCCAGACAAAAGCCCACCATCAGATCACTGATCGATGCACAGGCTCCCATCGCCGCCAGCGCTTCATCCCCCAGATAATTACCAACGATCATCGTGTCCACCATGTTGTACATCTGCTGGAAGACGCTGGAAATAAAGATCGGGATTGCAAAAAGGATCAGGGACCTGATGATAGGCCCCTGAAGAAAGTCTACCTGAAATAACTTCGAAATTCGTTTCATTTGTATTTTGTCTCCTAATTTATCTTAAAACAAACCAAAAGACATTGTACTACGAAAAAAAGAATTTGCAAGCAGAATCGTTTTTTATTTTTCATCCACATTTCTTGTCGCAACCACATCCACGCCGAGTCCAAGCACATCCGCGATCACCACATCGCCGATCTTTACTGGAGCTTTGACTGTCGATTCGCGGATCACAGCCATTACGTCCATGATCTTTGCCTTCGGGATCGGTCCGGTAAGACGTACACTGACAAGAGGCATCGCTCCGCCCTCTAACGCCACGGAAGATGCGATGGTGCGCATCGGATTCTTAATCTCCTGTTCTGCATACTCAGCGCCTTTCGGGCACTTGTTTCCGGTCACAGAAAGGATCTGGTCGCCTTCGTATGCGATTTCCAGCTCACATCCATTCGGACAAATAATACAAGTCAACGTTCTATTCATCTCTTGTCACCACCTTTACTGTCGCTCCGGAAGTCAGTTTTGAAGCCGGGATCGTGATCTTTTCCATTTCAGCCGGAAGCAGTTTCACATATTTTCTCGATGCGATCAGGTTCTCGCCCTGATATACGTCGATATAACGGTCACGCATCGGTTTTCTCGGGCGGAAGGAAAGCACAACATCTGCCTCTCCCGTAATCTTCTGCGGAACGGTGTAGCCGACAAAACCGGCGGTTTCCACGGAAATTTCTGCTTTGGGGAGGCCTTCTTTTACAAAGCGCGCCACTGCTGCCGCCAATTTTTCTGATTCCAGGGATACAAAATCTACGAGATCATGCACATGGAGCACATTTCCCGCTGCAAAAATACCCGGAACGCTTGTCTGGCAGAATTCGTCCACGACCGCGCCTTTCGTTCTCGGATCCAGTTCCACACCTGCCATCAGAGACAGCTCGTTTTCCGGAATCAGACCAACCGAAAGGATCAGCGTATCGCACTCGTACTCTTTTTCTGTACCCGGAATCGGATTCAGCTTCTCATCCACCTGACTTACCACTACCGCTTCCAGACGATGGTGGCCCTTGATATCTGTTACCGTATGACTCAGATACAGCGGAATGTTGTAGTCATTCAGACACTGCTCAATGTTTCTCGGAAGTCCGCTCGGATACGGCTGGATCTCAAACACAGCCTCCACCTTCGCACCCTCGAGCGTCATTCTGCGGGCCATGATCATTCCGATATCTCCGGAACCAAGGATGATCACTTTTCGGCCGACCATCTTATTTTTCAGGTTAATGTATGTCTGCGCCACTCCGGCTGTAAAAACGCCTGCCGGACGCTCGCCCGGAATCGCCAGCGCACCGCGGGTGCGTTCACGACATCCCATGGTCAGGATCACTGCTTCTGCCTGATACTGAACCAGACCATCGCGGCTCACAGCCGTCACCTTCTTATCCTCGGTAAGTCCGATTACCGTTGTATCGGTCTTATACTCGATCCCCAGTTCTCGCACTTCATCAATAAATCTCTGCGCGTATTCCGGTCCGGACAACGTCTCGCCAAAGCGTGTCAGGCCAAAACCGTCATGAATACACTGGCGCAGGATTCCGCCCAGTTCATGCTCACGCTCTAAAATCAAAATATCGTCCACGCCGGATTTTTTCAGCTTCACGGCTGCCGCAAGTCCACCAGGACCTCCGCCGATAATGACTACCTGTTTTTTGATCGTATTCATTTATCGCACCTCCCCAGTGAAAATGTAAGAACCGCGTCGCTCATAAGTCAGCTCCTCCGGCTTGATTCCTTTTTCTTCCATCAAAATCTCAGCGATTCTGGTCTGACAATAACCGCCCTGACAGCGTCCCATCATCGCACGACAGCGATATTTTACACCGGTCATGGTCTTCGCGCCAAGCGGACCGCGGATCGCAGCCAGAACTTCCGCCTTCGTGATCGTCTCACAGCGGCAGATCACCTCGCCATAATCTGGATTTTCCTCGATCAGTTTTGCCTGCTCTTCGTGCGTCTTGTCGCGGAATGTCACCATACGTTTACGGATCGGATTGAAATCCGGATTCTCTTTCAGATCTTCCACTTCACGGATCAGACGTACGATTTCCTTTGAGATCGGAACCGCACTTGTCAGACCCGGAGATTCGATCCCCACAAGATTGACCGCATGCGGAGCGATCTCATCTCTTCTCTCGATCACGAAGTCATGGAAACCGCCAATGCTTGGCGGATTCAGCTTCGGACGGATTCCTGCAAAGTTGCGGATAAAATATTCTCTCTTTAAATAAGGAAAGATTCGTCCTCCATCCTCGATCAGCATATCCATAATGCCTTTCGTCGCTGCATAGTTATCATTTTCATCAATGTATTCGGTACTCGGACCAACCATGATATTTCCGTCCAGTGTCGGGGTCAGATGAATGCCGAGACCGCCTGTTTTAATATTCGGAACCGGATATGCAGGAAGCGGAAGCATATCTCCGATTCTCTTATCCAAAATATAATATTCTCCACGACACGGGTAGAGTGTATACTCGTCAATACCAAGCATCGCGGATACTTTATCGGAACCTAAACCTGCACAGTTTACTACCCAGCGGGTGCGGATATCGCCGCTGGCAGTCTGTACCGTATAAATTCCCTCTTCATCACGGTCGATGGCGGTCACTTCGCTGTCAAAATAAAATTCCACTCCATTGTCTGCCGCATTTTCTGCCATGCCATATGTAAACTGGAACGGGCTTAAAATCGCAGTCGTCGGAGACCACATAGCAAAATTGCCGCCCACATGCGGAGCTTTTTCATCGATAAATGCGCGGTCCACAATCTCGATTCCAACAATTCCGTTCTTTTCTCCCTGCGCTTTCAGACTTTCCAGTTTCGCAAGGTCATCTTCTGTATATCCGACCACTAATTTTCCGGTTCTCTTATACGGAATATCCAGTTCTGCTGCGATCTGGTCAAATCCGCTGTTTCCTTCCACGCAGAATTTCGCCATCAAAGTTCCCGGTTTATTGTTATATCCTGCGTGCAAGACCGCAGAGTTTCTGGAACTGGTTTCCATACACACATCCGGACCTTTTTCTGCCACGGCAATTTTTAACTGATACTTCGAAAGTTCTCTCGCTGCCGAACATCCAACCACGCCGGCTCCGATCACCAGTACATCATACATTTGTGCCATCTTCATTCCTCCTCGACACAGCTTGTTTCATATAGTCTCATTATAGCACCAATCAACGGCTCTTTCCATTTCTTTCTACTTGTGATATACTAAAATGAACTGATTTTAAACTGGAGGTTTTCATCATGAACAACCGCTCTGCAGAACTATATATGAAAAACTGGAAACGCAACTTTTTTACTATCTGGACCGGGCAGGCTGTTTCAAAATTTTCCAGCTCCGTTCTCCAATTTGCCATGATCTGGTATCTGACGGACACTACTGAATCCGCAGCTGTCGTTTCCTTTGCTGTTTTCCTTGCATTTTTCCCACAGGCGATCCTGGGACCGATCTCCGGAGTCGTCATTGACCGATACAATCGCAAAATGATCATGATCCTGTCGGATGTGCTGATCGCGCTGGTCGGACTTCTTATGGCGATCGCAGGTTTTATGGGTACTCTTGAAACATGGATGATCCTGCTGGTGCTCTTCCTTCGAACCGTTGGTACTGCCTTCCATTCTCCGTGTATGCAGGCAGTAACTCCGCAGATTGTTCCGGAGGACCAGCTGACCAAATGCGCCGGTTATTCTCAGGCACTGACCTCGGTTTCCGATATTTTCAGCCCGGCCGCTGCTGCTCTTCTTTACCAGATCTGGACGCTGGAAACTATCGTTATGCTGGACGTTGTAGGCGCTCTGTGTGCCTGCGCAACCCTGGCGATCGCATGGATTCCGAAACTGGAAAAGAAACAGGAAAATAAAAAGATCCAATTTATCGCCGAAGCCGTGGAGGGTTTCCATGTACTCCGCAAAAATAAAGGTGTCTTTGGCCTTGTGATGATTACAGGCTTATATACGATCGCTCTGATGCCGGTCAGCGCCCTGTTCCCGCTGATGAGCATGTCCTATTTTGGCGGCACCAGCACTCACGCGAGCATTACAGAAATCGTCTTCTCGGTTGGCTTTATGACCGGTTCCCTGGTGCTCAGCGCATGGGGCGGTACCAGAAATCGTGTATACACAATCTTTGGCTCCTATATGCTAATGGCTGCAAGTCTACTTGTTGCCGGCATCCTTCCGACCACCGGTTATCTCTTCTTCGTAGTCTGCTCGTTCCTGATCGGTTTTTCCGGTCCGTTTTACTGGGGTACCTACACACCAATCCTGCAGACCCATTACGATGGCATGTATCTTGGCCGCGTTCTCTCCCTTACGGGAACTGTCCGTTATTTATTCGGTCCTCTCGGCCTCGGAATTGAAAGCGTGATCTCCGGAATTTACGGCCCGGAGAGCTGGTTTTTGGTTGGCGGAGTCCTTGTTTTCATTTCTGCAGTGTTGCTGCTGATCGTTCCATCCATCCGCAAATGCGATGAACCGGAAACCAGAATTTAGAAAATAAAAAGTCGCTGCCACCCACGAAACGGGTAGCAGCGACTTTTAACATTTATTCTTGTTTTTTCAAATCCATGAATCCCAGAATCATGATCGCACCGATGATCGTTGCAAATCCAATCAGATCGATCGCTGCAAACGGTACCTTGAGCCACACAGCAGACAGGAGTGTCGCCGCGATCGGCTCTACACAGCTGTAAAGACTGGCTCTTGCCGGACCGATCAGTTTAACACCGTGCATGTAAAGGGAAAAACCTCCGATAGAACCAAGGCCAATGACACCCACAAGTGCAGCAGCTACGCCCAGATCAAACTGTACGGAATATTCCCACGGCTTAAAAATCATAGAAAGTACAATTCCGCCGATGATCAGGCCCCAGGAAAGAATGTACGGAGCCGAATATTTGATCAGCATCCGTTTCGGCTGCAGATTGTAGACCACTACGGTCAATGCAGAGATCAGGCCGACGATCAGCGCCTCCTTAGAGATTGCAAGCTGATGGATATTTCCGTGGGTCGCGATCAAAAAGATTCCCAGAACTGCCAGCACCAGCGCTGCCACTTCCAACGCCTTCGGCATTCGTTTTTCCATGAAACAGACCAGTATCATAATGATCGCAGGTGCAATGTACTGGATTACCGTCGCAGTTCCCGCATTGGACAATTCAATGGTATAAAAATAGGTAAATTGGCATGCCATCAGGCCCGCGATTCCGTATGTGATCACATCAATCGCATCGCGTTTTTTCTTCCAAATGCGAAATGCCTCTTTTTTCTCCGTCACCAGGAAATAAATCAGCATCAAAATACCGGCAGTCGTCAAGCGGACAGGCACCAGCCACTTTGAAGTGACATCCTTATATTCAAACAAAAACTGTCCACAGGTTCCGGAAAGTCCCCAGCAGCATCCGCCGAGGATCGTGATCGCAATTCCGATCATATCATTCAGGCTATTTTTCTTTTTCTCTGTTGTATTCATTCTGTTACCTCAACACTACTTACTTCAATCTTGTGAAGCCCCCTGATGATGTGCACGGGATCTCCGTCACGTTCATCTCGCCTTCCGCACTAATCTCAATCTTCAACAGCTCCGTACTCGGAATGCTGCTTCCAAACACGAAGTTTCCCATGCTGTACATGATCGGCTTCTCATTATAAAACTCCAGCGGCTGCAGAACATGTGGATGGCTTCCGATCACAATGTCAGCGCCCGCGTCAATGTACTGTTTTCCCATCACGCGCTGATAGTCTTTCGGAGTCGTCTCACGCTCCACACCCCAGTGTACATAAACCACCAGATAATCTACCAGTTCATCGGCTTTTTTGATCTCCTCAAGCGGAAGTGTCGGGTCATAAGTAGAAAATACTCCAGGATGATTCTCGCCCGCTGCCCAGCTGGTCGCCATGTAGACACGGGATGTTCCAAGGAAACCGATCTTGCGGCCTCCGACTTCCATAATCTCCAGTTTCTTTGCTTCGTCCAGATTTTCACCGGCTCCGACATATTTGATCCCGGCTTCATTCAGCGCCGCGATGCTGTCCGTGATTCCCTCCGGACCAAAATCTAAAATGTGGTTGTTCGCCAGGGTTACGATGTCAATACCCATCTCATTCATCAGATGGAGACGATCCTTCGGCAGTCGGAATGTATACTGTTTATCCGCCGCCTGAGTTCCTCTCTCTGTGAACGGAAATTCCTGATTGACCATAAAAATATCCGCAGCTTCGATCTCCGCGCGAATCCCCTCATCCAGAACTCCGTGAATGCCCCCTGCCTTATCGTACGCACCAAGCACATGGGCAGACAAATAAACATCTCCGGCAAACAAAAGGGTAATGTCCTCGATCTCCGGCTCCGGAGGAACTGTTGTTTCTGGCTCCGAAGTCTCTTTCACGGCCTCCGTCGCCAGTTCAATCCGAATCGGTTCCGTCGTCTCTGCCACTGTCTCTGCTGCAGCCGTTTCAATCTGATCGGCACTTTTTACCACGGAAACAACTGCCATATCCGTACGATTTCCGCAGCCGCTTGTCACAACCGCTGCCGCTGCCAAAATCCCTAACATCATTTTTTTGACTTTCTTCATACTCTAAGTCTCCTCTCGTCCCCTTATTGTACATACCTTGCCAAGAAATTTCAATGATTTTCCCATTTAATCTGGTATTACAATGCAATTTCTGGTATATTAAGAGCACTTATTTCCAGAAAGCGAGGAAAATAATCATGGAATTTTGTAAAATGAATGGCGCAGGAAATGATTTCATTATCATCAATAATATGAACGGTGAAATACCGTGTTCAAAATGGTCGGAAATCGCAAAAATCGTATGTGAACGTCACCTTTCAGTCGGTGCAGATGGCTTAATGGTTGTGGAAAAACCGGACGGTGATGCTGATTTTAAAATGTTATTTTACAATTCGGACGGTTCTATGGGTGAAATGTGCGGAAACGGAGCCCGCTGTATCTGCCGCTATGGTTATGAGCATGGAATTGCAGGAGAGACTCAGACCATCGAAACAACAGCAGGTATCGTCACAGGCGAGCGAATCGATAAACTACATTATCGTGTCCGCCTGAATGACCCGTCCATTGTCAAATTGGATATGACCGTTCGTGTGAACGATATTCCATATAAATGCTCTTATGTGGAACTGGGAGATCCGGGAATTCCGCACGTTGTCGTAGAAATCCCTGATTTGGAGATTTATCCGCATCACAAACTTTTCAGCCTCGGCCGTTCTCTCCGTTACCATCCGGAGTTTCCGAAGGGTGCAAATATCAATTTTTATGAAATCATCGGCAAAGACCTGGTTCAGGAGCGCACCTATGAGCGCGGCGTCGAAGATTTCACTTACGCCTGCGGTACCGGAACCGGTTCCGTCATTACTGTCCTGACACTCAAGGGTCTCGTCAGTGGAAACAACGTACACGTTCAGATGCAGGGCGGCGAGCTGATCATTGATGCAGAGCAGGAAAATGGACAGATCAAAAATCTGTATCTCACAGGACCGACGAACATGGTTCTGAAAGGAATATTGACAGATGATACTTTACAACTTTAGTCCAGGAGAGTATAATGTTGTTTATTCGGCAATTATCTGCCAATTTTAGTTTTATTACAGGAGGAATGTTATGGAAAAACGTTCAGTTTTGAAAAACTACCGTTTCCTGGCAATTATGCTTTTCGCTATGATCGCCGGCTGCCTTTTTGGCTGGTTCTTCCCGGAACTTGGCACAAAAGTGAAGCCATTGGGAACGGTATTTATTAACATGATGTTCTGCGTTGTAGTTCCGCTGGTATTTGCATCGATCTCCAGCTCCATCGCAGGCATGAGAAGCCGCAGCCGTGCAGGTAAGATCATGGGCACAACCGTTGCCACATTCGTGATCACAGGCGCCATCGCCGCTGCTATTATGTTCGTGTTGATGAAAGTATTCCCGCCGGTTCTCGTACCGTGGGAGACATTACCGTCTGAGGAAATGGGCGAGTATGCTTCCTTTTCCGATATGATCGTCAACTTCTTTACCGCTTCTGACTTCGTAGGTCTTTTAAGCCGTAAAGCAATGCTCCCGTTAATCGTATTCTCCATCTTATTTGGCTTCGCGACCAACATGTCCGGCGGTCCGGATGGAATCATCGCACAGTGGCTTGCAGCCCTTGCAGATGTGATGCTGAAATTTGTTCAGATCATCACATACTATGCACCGATCGCATTCTTTGCAATTTTCGCAGACCTGATGGCAACTTACGGTTCCGCGATCACAGAAGCATATGCGCGCGCGATGGTGGTATACTATCCGTTATGCTTCATTTACATTTTCACAGCGTTCCCGCTGTTTGCATGGTTCGGCGGCGGTAAGCACGGTATCAGAACGATGATCCAGCATATTGCAAAACCGGCAATTGTTTCTTTGGGAACATGTTCCTCCGTTGCTACGATTCCGACAAACTTAGAGGAAGCAAAAGCAACCGGTATCAGCAAGGACGTCAGTGAAATGGTAGTTCCGCTTGGTGCGACTATGCACATGGACGGTTCCTGCTTCTCCTGCGTACTGAAGATCGCCTTCGTACTCGGAGTATTCGGTCAGCCGATGGATTGGAGCCAGCTTCCGCTGATCATTCTCGTTGCTGTTTTATCTTCCGTAGGTATGTCCGGTGTTCCGGGCGGCGGATACATCGGCGAGTATATCATCTGCTCCCTGTTCTTCCCGAACCAGGTAGAGATCGCATTCCCGATCCTCGTTATGATCGGTAACCTGGTAGACCCGCCGGCAACGATGATCAATGCAGCCGGTGACTATGTAGTCAGCTACATTGTTTCCAGATTTGTAGACGGCAAAGACTGGTTAGACAAAGTTATTGCCAAGAAAACAGCGTAATACAAAGGAATGACATTTATGATTTGTAATAATATTACTGTAGAAAACGGTATTCTCCATTTTGCAGGTCAGGATACCACAAAACTTGCTGAAAAATACGGAACTCCGCTCTATCTGATGGATGAAGATAAGATCCGTGAAAAATGCCGCGCTTACAAGCATGCGTTCGAGAAACATTTCGGACTGTCCGCGCAGCCGTTATACGCGTCCAAAGCCTGCTGCTTCAAGCGTATCTACGAGATCATGCGCGAAGAAGGCATGGGCATCGACGTTGTTTCCTCCGGAGAGATCTACACTGCATTAAAAGCAGGCTTTGACCTCTCCCAGGCATATTTCCACAGCAACAACAAAACTGACGAAGATATCCGTTTCGCCATTGAAAACGGAATCGGCTATTTTGTAGCAGACAATGAAGAAGAAGTAAAAGCTGTTGAGGCTGAGGCTGCCCGCAGAGGCATCCGCCAGAAACTCCTTCTCCGCCTCACTCCGGGTATCGATCCGCACACTTATGAGGCCGTTGCAACCGGTAAGGTTGATTCCAAATTCGGTACAGCCATCGAAACCGGTCAGGCTGCTGAGATCGTGAAATTCACACTGGCACAGCCTCATGTAGAGCTGATGGGCTTCCACTGCCACGTTGGTTCTCAGGTATTCGAGGAAGATATCTTTGAGCGTGCCGCTGTCGTTATGTTAGAGTTCATCGCTGAGATGAAAGAAAAACTCGGCTTCACTGCTCCGATGTTAGATCTGGGCGGCGGTTATGGTGTCCGCTACGTGGATACAGATCCGTACCTCGATATCGAAACAAAAGTCGGCCAGGTAGCTGCTGCTATCAAAGAAGCTTGTGCAAGACTCGGCATTGATGTTCCGGAGATCCACATGGAACCGGGCCGCAGTATCGTTGCAGACGCAGGCATGACTCTGTATACAGTCGGTACCGTAAAGAAAATTCCAGGCTATAAGAACTATGTTTCCATCGACGGCGGTATGGGGGACAACCCGCGCTTCGCGCTTTACGGTTCCGCTTACACCTGTCTCCTCGCAAACAAGATGGATGAAGCTTGTGACTTTACATGCGATCTTGTTGGCCGCTGCTGCGAATCCGGCGATATCATTCAGGAGCACATCCAGATGCCTTCCAGCGTTGGAAGAGGCGATATCGCTGCTGTCTGCACAACAGGCGCATACAACTACACCATGGCTTCCAACTACAACCGTCTTGGCAGACCTCCGGTAGTAATGCTGTCCGGCGGCGAAAGCTATGTGGCTGTTCGCAGGGAATCCTTCGAGGATCTTTGCAGAAACGATGTCTAACAGTTTCGCTTCGTAGAAATATTCCATACGTATTCAAACAGACACTCCCGTACGGTCAAGCAAGATCTGTACGGGAGTTTTAGTAAACCACTTCAAACTCTGCCTCAAGAAAAACATGGAGAACGATTATTATGACAAAAATAGGTGCAATTACAGTGGGTCAATCCCCGCGTACGGATCTGATGCCGGATATGGAAAAGATTTTTATGGATTCTATTGAAGTAATCCAGATGGGCGGTCTGGACGGTCTCACCCGAGAGGAAATCGAAACGTTTACACCGGCAGGACCTGAAGATCATGTGCTGGTTTCCAGGCTGTGCGACGGCACTTCTGTGACCTTTGGCGAGTCCCATGTTCTGCCGCGTATGCAGGAATGCATATACAAGCTGGAAGCGATGGACGTATCCCTGATCCTTTTCCTCTGTACCGGTGAATTTCCGGATGATTTTGATTCAAAGGTGCCGTTAATCTTCCCAAACAATATCCTGACCTCCGTGGTGCCTGCTGCGATGCCGGAATGCCGCCTGGCTGTCTTTACACCGTCTGCTGACCAGGTGGAGCAGGTCACAAATAAATGGCTTCGCGCCCAGGCCGGAACTGTAACCGTGATCCCGGTATCTCCGTACAATGGACTAGAACCGGTTCTCTCCGCTGCTTCGCAGATCCAACCGGACGAGATTGATATGATCGTGATGGATTGTATTGGATATACAGTGGAAATGAAGGAGAAGATCCATGCGATGACCGGAAAACCGGTGGTGCTGCCGAGAACGCTGGTGGCGAGGATGATCAACGAGCTTGTGTAGATTTTCGATCACGCCTTTTAACATTTTCCAAACAATAAAAAGCGGCGACACCTCATGTATCGCCGCTCATTCGTTTTCTATGAACTTACTTCCCTGCTCCGCAGATAATTGAAATCTCCACCGGAGCATCGCCCGGAAGAGAAGAAACACCAACAGCTGCTCTGCTTCCGACACCGGCCTCTCCAAGTTCCTCACAGAAATACTCAGAGGCAATATCTGCAATCTTGGACTGCTTTGTGAAGCCCTCCGGAGCATTCACATAAACCGTAATGGACATGATCTGCGCGATCTTCTCGCCCTCTTCCAGTTTATTTTTCGCTGCGGTCAGCGCATTCTTCGCTGCCTGACGAACAGCATCTGTATAATCCTCGATCGCATCTTCCAGACCAATCTTGCCGGTCTTAATCAAAACACCATTATTTCTCGGTGTCATACCTGCTGTGAAGATCACATCACCAAATCTGGTTGCCGGAACATATTTACCCTGCGGAATCGGATTCGCTTCTTTACCCATAATCAAATACCTCACTATCTTTATTCTTACGCCCACTCAGGATCACTCTTATGCTTTACGATATCTCTCCATGATCGCCAGCAGTCTCTCGATCGCAGCAACCGCTTTCTCCTTATCCTGAGAGAAATTAATACGGAAATGATGCACAAACTGCGGACCAAATTCTGTACCCGGAGTTACGATCACATTTGCCATCTCACGCACAATTCGGATAAACTGGTGCAGTGTCACATCCAGCTCCGGAATCTCTACAAACAGATAACTTCCGCCCTCTGTCGGTCTCGCGCAAACGCCCGGAACCACATTCAGCTTCTCCATGATCGCATCGCGGATTTCCATATGCTGTCTCACACGGTCTGCCAGCCAGCCTTCCGGCTCGTTAAACCAGGTAAAGAATACTGCCTGATTGTAGCCGCTGCAGCGCAGGGACATGATCGCCTGCAGTTTTTCCATGCGCTCAATGATCTCCGCAGTACCGAATGCCACGCCAAGACGATAGCCGCTGAGAGACTCTGTCTTGGACGGTCCAATGATCGTAATCAGATTATCCGGAATCTCCTTCTGCGCACAAAGATGGGTGTACTCCACACCCGGATATACCTGACGAGTGTAGAGCTCGTCTACGATCAGTGTCACATCGTATTTCTTCGCCAGCGCCGCAATGGTAATGATCTCATCGTATGTATACACACAGCCAACCGGATTGTTCGGGTTGGAGAATAAGAACAGCTTCACACCATCTGCAAATGCTTTCTCAAGGGCTTCCAGATCAATTCCGGAGCCTTTTTCTACGTTTTTGTAGTTCATCTGGATCGGAACCAGCTCCGCGTGGAAGAACTCAACCATCTTACGGTTTGCAAAATAATCCGGCTCCATGATCGCCACCTTATCGCCCGGAACAATATTGGCACCCATTGCAAGGAACAGCGCACCCTGTGTACCCGGAGTGATAATTAAATTTTCCGCCGGATCAATCTTGGCTCCTGTAAATGCCTCAAGACTCTCTGCCACATGCTCCAGAACCGTTTTACGTCCGCGATAAGGAGTGTACGCCTGTGCAGCACCCTCTTCTACACCCTTCGCAAACACCTCAAAACTGCCCGGTGTCGGTTTGTGGGCATCTACATCGCCATGCGAGAAATCAACTGCCGGTCCCGGAATCGGTTCTCCGCGCAGTTCCAGTGTCTGAGACTTCTGCAGTGCCTCCTGACCCGGAGCATTATCAATGCCAAGACGTCCAAATTTTTCTTTAATTGTCATTTCATTTCCTCCTGTTGCCTGATGAAATTACATTTATTCAAATACGACTCCCTACCTCCGAATCAGGTCTCGTATCGACTGTACTATTTATATTTCTGCATACTCTCGAGAATCTCCTCACAGATTTCCCGAGCATTCTTCATATCGGTGGAGATCACGATATCGGCCGCCGCCTCATACTTCGGTCTCCGTTTCTCCATCAATTCTGCAATATATTCCACGTTCATATTTCCATTAAGGATCGGTCGGTCTGTGCTGTGCTTAACACGGTCATAGATTGCCTCCGGAGCAGCCGTCAAAAGCACGATTTTTCCGGACTCTTTCATCAGCGTCACATTTTCGTCCCTGAGAACCGCCCCGCCGCCGCAGGAAACCACCATCGGTGCCTTTCCCTTCATCGACCGGATCAGCTCCGTTTCCAAATCACGAAAATGCTGTTCTCCATATTTCTCAAAAATATCCGTGATCGCCATTCCCTGCATCTCCACGATGGTCTGATCCATTTCCATCTGCTCCGCCCCTGTCATCTTTGACAGATACCGCGCATTTGTACTCTTACCACACCCCATAAAACCGATGAGAAAAATATGTTCGTTCAATTTCATAACTTTCAGCACTTCTTTCAGTAAGTTTGTGTTTTATAAAATCATCTATCTGCATTATATCGTATTCTTACCTGCATTGCAATCTTCTAACAAGGCTGTTATAATTATTTCAGATTTATCAGAACGGAGGTATGTACCATGTCCAATCCGATTACCGGTCACACCGGCCTCATGTGTCTGCTCGGAAGTCCATGCAGGCACAGCATTTCCCCTATGATGCACAATCAGGCTTTTAAAGCCCTGGAACTTGACTATCGCTATCTGGCCTTTGAAGTCGATGAAACATCCTTAGAAACGGCTGTAAGTGGTCTGAAAGCCATGGGCGCCCGCGGTTTCAATCTGACCATGCCCTGTAAAAATAAAATGGTCTCCCTTTGTGACAAACTCTCCCCGGCATCCAAGCTGATCGGAGCTGTGAACACCGTTGTAAATGACAATGGCATCCTTACAGGCCACAACACCGACGGAATCGGCTACATGCAGTCCGTCAAAGATGCCGGTTTTGATATCATCGGAAAGAAAATGACACTCCTGGGAGCCGGCGGTGCGGCAACCGCGATCCTCGTACAGGCAGCCCTAGACGGAGTGGCTGAGATTTCCGTCTTTCTGCGAAAGACCAGCCGTTTCTATGACCGTGCAGAAGCAACTGCCAAAGCCCTAATGTCAGAAACTGCCTGCAGCATTAAACTCTGCGATTTCAACGATCCGGAAGCGCTGCGCTGTGAACTAGCCGACAGCGCTATTGTAGTAAACGGAACCTCCATCGGCATGGCTCCTGAAGTCGATGCCTGCCCGATTCCATCTGCTGACCTGCTGCCTGACGGTATCATCGTCTCTGATATCATCTACAACCCGAAGGAGACAAAACTTCTGGCCATGGCGCGCGAAAAAGGCCTTCCGCATTTTAACGGCACTTATATGCTCCTTTACCAGGGGGCAGAGGCTTTCAGACTGTGGACAGGACGCGAGATGCCGGTTGAGATGATCAAGGAGATGTTTTTTGCAAAATAGAAAAGTTCACTTTGTGATTATTCTTTTTTTATAAACTTCTATTTTCTTTCACACCTTATCCAAACTTTTGTCACAATTATGTTGTATCCTAGTATTCGTAACAAGGAAATAACCTTTTATACTTTTTCATACTCAAGACCGGCAGTCCCCCTTACTGCCGGTCCCTCCCTTTTCTAGAAAACTTTTTTTGACATTTTTCAAAAAAGTACTTGCTTTTTCTCTGCACTCATGATATTATATCTGAGTCGCTGGTAAACAGTAGCGGTAACGAGGCGTGGCTCAGTTTGGTAGAGCGCTGCGTTCGGGACGCAGAGGTCGCAGGTTCGAATCCTGTCGCCTCGATTTACTGGCCCGTTGGTCAAGCGGTCAAGACGACGGCCTCTCACGCCGTAAACCCGGGTTCGATTCCCGGACGGGTCATCAAAAAGCAGTTAACCGATTGGTTAGCTGCTTTTTTGTTTCTCCCATTTTTATCTCCAATTTTTTTATTTTTTCGTCAAAAAACACTTGCTTTTTCTCCGCACTCATGATATTATATCTGAGTCGCTGGTAAACAGTAGCGGTAACGAGGCGTGGCTCAGTTTGGTAGAGCGCTGCGTTCGGGACGCAGAGGTCGCAGGTTCGAATCCTGTCGCCTCGATTTACTGGCCCGTTGGTCAAGCGGTCAAGACGACGGCCTCTCACGCCGTAAACCCGGGTTCGATTCCCGGACGGGTCATCAAAAGCAGTTAACCGATTGGTTAGCTGCTTTTTTCTTTTCATCAATCTGGAGCATCTGCTTTTATTTGGACAGTAAACAAACCAGTCAAGTCTACATTCCAAAACACCGCGTACAAACATCAAAAAGTCCCGGAATAACAGGTAAGCTTCCTATTATCCCGGGACTTTTAACACAATTAATTCCCTACCTTACAATCTAGCCTCGATCAACTCTTCCAGAGCCGCCAACGTCTCCACCACATTAATATCATTTCTGAGGGAAGAAGAATGCGGATATCCGGCGGTGTACCACGCCACATGCTTTCTCATCTCACGCATGGCGATGCTTTCGCCCTTAAACTCCGCCAGCATCTGACCATGACGCATGATCATGGCTTTCAGCTCTTCTTTGGACGGCTTCTCCAGAATTACGCCGGTGTCCAGATACGTGCGGATCTGATTAAAGATCCACGGATTTCCTTTGGCACCGCGTGCCACCATGATTCCGTCACAGCCAGTCTCCTCCACAAGACGCTTCGCATCCTCTGCAGAAAATACATCACCGTTTCCGATAACCGGAATGCTCACAACTTCCTTTACCTGGCGAATAATATCCCAGTCTGCTTTTCCGGAATAATACTGCTCTCTTGTACGGCCGTGAACTGCCACCGCCGCAACACCGCTAGCCTCTGCGATTTTCGCGATTTCCACCGCATTGATACAAGAATCATCAAAACCTTTTCGAAACTTCACTGTTACAGGCTTTTTTACAGCCTTCACCATAGAAGTTAAAATCTCTTCCACCAGCTTCGGATTCTTCATAAGCGCAGAGCCTTCTCCGTTCTTTACGATCTTCGGGACCGGACAGCCCATATTAATATCAAAGATATCATACGGTCCGTCTTCCAGACTGGCCGCGATCTCTGATAAAATCTTTGGATCCGAACCAAACAGCTGCAGAGAAACCGGCCGCTCACGCTCATCCACTTCCAACAGTTCTTTTGTATTTTTATTTTTGTAGAGAATCGCCTTGGCGCTGACCATTTCCATGCACACCAAGCCGCAGCCCTGCTCCTGACAAAGCACGCGGAACGGCAGATCCGTCACGCCCGCCATCGGTGCCAGAATGACATTGTTGGCAAGCTCTACATTTCCGATTTTCAGTTTCATATTGTCCTCTTATTCTTCCTCTGCCGCGATATCCTCAATCTTCTCACCAAGGAATACCACACGGTAATAAATTTCCAGACCTTCCAGAAGCTCTCTCTTCTCACGCTGATACTGGCGGATCTTCAGACCGCTGCCGATCTCATCAAAAAGATAGTCATGCTCATCCGCCTGCACCTTAAACTCCAGACTTCCGTCCGGCTCAAACTCCAGTGTGATCACGCCGCCAATGTCTTCCGTAAACAGCACGCACATGATCTGCAGCTCCTTCTTCACATCCTCCGGAAGGGCCTTAAACTCCTGATTAAAATAAAACTTCTGCTCATAAGAATTGGCTCCGCAAAGCACAACTGTCTCTTTCTTCGCTTCCATAATCCCTGCTCCTTTACGGTAAATAATCTAAAATCTCCATCAGAGAATCCATATGGTGATCTGCTTTTCCCTGATCAAAACCGAAACGGTCATCACGAAGCGCCGCAACCGTCATTCCGGCTGCTTTTCCGGCCTCTATTCCCACCTCAGAATCCTCAATCACAAAACACTCTTCCTCATTTACCTTCAGGGTTTTTGCAGTATAATGATAAATCTCCGGATCCGGCTTGCTCTGTTTGAACTGTCCTCCGCTGACGATCAGATCGAACCACGGGCGCATTCCGGTCTCTTCCATAATTCTCGCGATCAATTTAGGCCCCGTGGAAGATGCAAGTGCCACGCGGTATCCGCGTTTCTTCAGTTCCTTCACAACCACCAGAGCCTCCGGGCGGAAGATCTTCTGATAATCCACATACTGATAAATGTCCAACACCCGGAATTCCACATATAATTCTTCCCAGGTCTGTCCGTTCGCGATCGCACGCTCCATGATCATCCAGCTGTCCTTCTTCGTGCGTCCCACCATCGGATTAATGTCGTCCATCACCACATTCGGATTTTTTGTCTGGGCAAATGCCAGCAAATAATCATTGTATACAATTTCGCTATCTACGATTACGCCGTCCATATCAAAAATGGCAGCGCGATATTTCTTATGTTCCATTCTTTTCTCCAAACCAAAATTTAAAAGCGGCTGCAACCAACGCGCAGCCGCCTATATTTTATCATGCGATCTTCGTTCACGCAAGACCTAGTCTTCCAGAAGACCTCTCACTTTCAGATAATTGATAATGCACTCTACACAGCCATCTGTACCGATCTTGGAGGAATCCAATACCAGATCGTAGTTTTCAATGGACTCCCAATCCTTTCCGGTGTAGTAGCTGTGATACTCCCGGCGCTCTTTATCCATCCGCTTGATATTCTTCGGAATGTCCTCTTCCTCGTAATATCCCTTCTCACGGATACGCTCAATTCGTGCATCCATATCTGCACGGATAAAGACTCTCACAAGATTTTCCTCTTCTGCCAGCACATGCTCTGCACAGCGTCCGATGAAAACACAAGACTGCTCCTGCGCCAGTTTCCGGATCACGGAGGACTGGAAACGGAACAGATTATCCGACGATACCAGATCATTTCCCAGTGACGGATTCGTATTCTCCGGAACCATGGACTGAACAATCTTATAAAGAAGTTTCTTTCCCGCACGCTCATCGGCAAGATGGAAATAGCTCTCACGGATTCCACTCTCGTTTGAGGTCATTCTCAGGATTTCCTTGTCGTACACATCGAGTCCAAGCTTTGCGCCAAGCTTCTTTCCGACTTCTGCACCGCCGCTTCCATACTGACGGCCAATAGTAATGATCATTTTTTTAGCCATACTGACGCCCCCTTCTTCTGTTCTGTCTCACGGTTCACGACCGCCTCTTTAGTCACTTATATCATAACATATTTTACAGATAATTTTAAGTCTTTTCTTAATATTTTTATGTCCGTACAATATATGTCGCAAATCCCTGCTGTCGAAGCTGTCTCTCCTGCGCGATGGCGTTTTCCAGATTCCGGAAAGCCCCTGCCCGCACATAATAAAGTCCATTCCTTGCTATCATAAATGCCGGATATCCGCGCTCCTTTAGTTCCTGCAGTTCCTCTTCCGCATAGTCTCTCCTCCGGAATACCCCGGTCTGAACCATATAAAAGCCCGGTTCTTCTCCGCTCGCGGGCGGAACCTTCTCCAACTCCCGGAAGGTCATGACTACACCGTCCGCAATGGCATCTGCAGTCGCTGCAAGCTTCTCATCAAAAAATGCATTGTCCGCCGCGTTATCGATAAAACCGGCTTCGATCAGCACCGCCGGCATTTTCGTGTTGCGGAGCACCACAAGCCCCGGACGCTCGATCACACCCAGATTCCTCCAGCCGACATTCCCAAGCTCCGTCTGAATGTTCTGCGCCAGCTGCCCTGCCACTCCGTCTTTCGAATACACCAGCGTTTCCACTCCCGACGCCGTTCCCGGAACAGGCATCGCATTCCGATGAATGGAAATAAAAAAATCTGCGTCCGACCGATTTCCGATGGTTGCTTTTTCGTAAGGCGAATCATACACATCGTTCACTCTTGTATATTCCACCTGAATCCCGCGCCGTTCCAGCGCATTTCCCAGATCAAACGCCAGCTGCAATGTATCATCCTTCTCTTTTCTTCCATTATAAATCGCTCCCGGCTCTACACCGCCGTGGCCCGCGTCAATGATTACCTTTCTGACCATAAGCGCTTCTTTCTATAGAACATCTCTCTTTATCATATGAAAATAGAAAAAAGTTGCCAAAAAACTTCAGCAACTTTTTCTCTCCCTCATTGAAAACTCAGCTTAGGAATAAATATGCGGTTTTACATCTGCCGGAATCAGACACTCATACTTCTGTCCGCGCATTCTCTTTTCAAACTCAGCTTTTGCCTTCTCGATCAGTTCCGGCTTCTCAGTAAGAGATTTCGCCGCATCGGCAAGAACCTCTGCTGCCAGAACCGCACCTTTGAGTGCAATAGTGGATTTACCCTGACCGGTCCACTGCCAGCTGTGTGCACCTGCACCGTAGCTGTAGCATGCTGTGGAAATCTGCGCTGTCGGAAGCACCCAGCTTACATCACCAACGTCTGTGGAGCCCGGCTCGCAGGCTTCATAATGAATTCTGTCAACGAACATATCACAAAGCTCAGACTGCTCGATATTGTCCTTCAGAGCCATAATATCAATAACCGCGCCCGGAACATTATTTAATGCATTCTCAAGCGGGAAGGACTCTTTAAATTTCTTTGCATACGCACGCTCTTCTGCTGTATACTCCGGAATACCAACTTTTAAGAAGGATTCTTTCAGTACATCTTCCAGAGCAAAGTTCGGAAGTGTGTCATATAAACCTTCGTCGAAAATAATATCTACCGTTGTTCCTGTGATCATAGCTGCGCCTCTTGCAACGTCACAAACACGCTCATACAGTGCTTTTACCTTCTTCGCACTTGTGGAACGGATCAGATATTTTACACGTGCTTCTGCCTGAACAACGTTCGGGGACTCGCCGCCTGTTTTTACGATCGCATAGTGGAGACGCTCCGTCGGCTCAATATGCTCACGAAGATAGTTAGCGCCAACGTCCATGATCTCCACTGCATCAAGAGCACTTCTTCCAAGATGCGGAGCTGCTGCCGCGTGGGAAGATACACCGTGGAAATCAAAGAATGCCTGGATGCAGGCCTGGCTGGAACCGGTTGATACCATGTGGAAATTGTCCGGATGCCATGTAAGCGCTACGTCTGCATCATCAAAGAAACCGGCTCTTGCAAGGTAAGACTTACCGCTGCCGCCTTCTTCTGCCGGACATCCGACGATCTTAACTGTACCGGAAACGCCTGTCTCCTGCAGATAATCTTTATAAAGCATCGCTGCACCGATCGCACCTGCTCCAAGGAGGTGATGACCGCAGCCATGTCCCTGTTCTCTTTCCTCAAGCGGAGAATACTTGCAGACATCTGCCGCCTGGCTCATGCCATGAAGCGCGTCATACTCTGCAAGGAAACAGATCACCGGTTTACCGCTGCCGTAAACGCCAACGTACGCAGTATCCATATCCGCTACCGGAGTCTGTACGTCAAATCCCTCTTCTTTCAAAAACTCCACCATGCGGGCACAGGATTTGTGTTCTTCAAACATGGTCTCTGAATATCCCCAGATATCGCATAATAATGCGTATAATTTATCCTGATAATCTTTTCTCATAACTTCCCACTCCAACTTAACTATGTAGTATTAATCCTGAACCTGAACGCCTCTCGGACCCACATGTGTTGCAAACACGATCTGAGTACTTGTCTTTCCGAATTTCTGAAGCTGTCCAAGAAACTGATCCAGCTGCATCGTACTCTCAAACGCCACTTTCATCATGACAGAGTACTCTCCGGTCACGCTGCTGCATTCCAGAATATTCGGGATCGATTCCGCATATTTATAGAACTTCTGCTTATCTTCCGGCATAACATTTAAATTGATAAATGCAATAATGTGATATCCCAGTTTCATCGGATTGATCTGTGCCTGATATCCGGTGATCACATGATCCTTCTCTAACTTCTCAATTCGCGCAGACACAGCCGGCGAAGAAAGGAATGTCTTCTCCGCGATGGTCTTTAACGATGTTCTTGCATTTTGCTGTAAGATCTGAAGTATTTCTCTGTCAATATGATCCATATTGTTTCTCCTTATCCTGATGTGGATTCTAACTTTTTCACTCTACTCTCCGATATGCTCCATGCCCTGGGCGAGGATTGTTTCGATATGGCTGTCTGCCAGCGAATACAACACACTCTTTCCTTCCCTGCGGAACTTCACAAGCCGCATCTGCTTCAAGATCCGAAGCTGGTGGGAAATTGCTGACTGCCCCATGCCCAAAAGACTTGCAATGTCACAAACACAAAGCTCAGACTGACTGAGCGCGTAGAGAATGCGGATTCTTGTAGAATCACCAAATACCCGGAAGAACTCTGCCAGATTCTGCAGTTCTTCACCTCTGGGCATCACCTCATTCACCCTCTCTACCACATGTTCATGTACATGCATATACTCACAACACGGAGCAATTTTCTGATCTTCTCTGATTCCCATCCATTCTGCTCCTTCCCTGATTCGATCCGGTTTCCCGCATCTGGTCTAAAAGCTATCAGACTCCCCCCGGAACCTTCGTTCCAATCTGTTAACGGACTAACATCTTACTGATCGCAAACTGCTCCTCCGGAATGTCCTTCGTCATATTCAGTGCTTCCTGAATATCATAATCAATGAACTCACCATTCTTATAAGCTACCACGCGGTTGCTCTTTCCGTCAGCCATCAGCTCTGCTGCCTTGGAACCCATGATTGAAGCATAGACACGGTCCTTACAGGTCGGTGTACCGCCTCGCTGAATATAGCCAATGATCGTCGCTCTCGTCTCAACGCCGGTCGCCGCCTCAATTCTTCTCGCCATGGAAGTAGAATGGCCGATACCCTCTGCATTGATGATGATGTGATGTTTTTTGCCGCGCTTTCTATTTTCAATAATACGGTTGATCAGATACTGCTCGTTTCCATCATATCGCTCCGGAAGAAGAATGTCCTCCGCACCGTTAGCGATACCGCACCAAAGAGCGATATGTCCCGCATGACGTCCCATAACCTCGATGATACTGCAGCGTTCATGGGAAGTGGATGTGTCACGAACTTTATCGATGGCCTCCATCGCGGTATTGACCGCTGTATCAAAACCGATCGTATAATCTGTACAGGCAATATCCAGGTCGATCGTTCCCGGAACCGCGATCGTATTGATGCCAAGAGCGGAAAGTTTTCCCGCGCCACGGAAAGAACCGTCACCGCCGATGACAATAATTCCGTCGATGCCGTGCTTTCTGCAAATCTCAGCACCAAGTTTCTGTCCCTCTTCTGTGCGGAACTCCTGGCTGCGTGCTGTATAAAGGATCGTTCCGCCGCGGTTGATGATATCGGAAACACTTGTAGTCTCCAGATCAATGATCTCTTCCTGCAGCAGACCTGCGTATCCTCTCATAATACCTTTGACTTTGAGGCCTCTGTTAATAGCTGTCCTTACTACGGCGCGGATCGCTGCGTTCATACCAGGCGCATCGCCGCCGCTCGTGAGTACTCCGATTGTCTTAACCTCTTTTTTTGTCATATATGTCCTCCACAAACTCCTTCTGTCGGTTAAAAGTCTAGTCGCTCTTATTTTAATATGTTTTGTTTATTTTTACAATGCTTTTTTATGGATGGATTGATATTTTTTTCACTAAGTGGTCTTATTTTTCTTTTGAATGGTCTTTTCAACCACTTTCACATTGCAGTCGCCGAGAATCCTGCAAAGATCTGCATGCAAAAGTCCTCTGGCATCGACCGCCCAGTTAGCAGACAAACGTTTCACAGCTTTCTCTTCTTTCAGGTAAAGCACCACGTGGTCTTTTCCCTCAGAATTTCTCAGGGCTGCCATGACTGCATCATAAACCTGATGATAATGAGCCTGATTCTGGAACTGGATCCAAAGTTCACTCGGGATCTCCGAGAACGGGATCACATCCTCGCAGACCAGCTTGCCCACCGGATCATCACCGATAGAAACACGGCCGCGCAGAAATACTTTCGAATCCTCTGCCAGATGCTGCTTGTGTTTTTCGTACACTTTCGGGAAGATCAGCGCCTCAACGGTTCCGACCATGTCTTCCAGGTTGACAAATGCCATCAGCTGATTGTTCTTGGTAGTCTTCACTTTTTTCGCCGTGATCATTCCGCCGACCGTCACAATGGAATTGTCCTCCACGATCGTATTTCCGTCCTCATCGACAATGAAATCCGACGTTCTGGCTGTCACATTTTTCTGCCAGAGCTCCTGATATTCCTCCATCGGATGTCCGCTGACATAGATACCCAGCGTTTCTTTTTCATATGCCAGCAGCTCTTCCTTCTCGTATTCTCCCACCGGAGGCATCGCGATCTGGAAGCTGCTCTTTTCCTCTTCTCCCACGAAATCGAAGAAGCTCAGCTGACCTTCAAACCCTGTTTTCTTTTCTTTCGCCTTGCTCTCCAGCAGATCCGGAGCCACGATGCCCTTCTGCTTTCTGGTTCCCGGAAGCGAATCCAGCGCTCCGGATTTGATAAAGCTCTCCAGCGTTCTCTTATTGACTTCCTTGTTGGACATACGGCTCACAAAATCTTCCAGCGTCGTAAACGGACCATTGGCCTCGCGTTCTTTGATGATCATATCCACAACGGAGCGTCCGACACTCTTGATCGCAGAAAGTCCGTAGCGGATGCTGTTTCCGGAAACGGAGAATCCGCCGTAACCTTCATTGATATCCGGAGGCAAAATGGAAATTCCCATATTTCTGCATGCCAGAATATACTCGGAAACCTTCGTCACGTTATCCATGACGGAAGTCATCAGCGCCGCCATGAACTCCTTCGGATAATAATATTTCAGCCATGCTGTCTGATATGCAACAACCGCATACGCAGCCGCATGGGACTTGTTAAATGCGTACTTCGCAAAGTCTGTCATGTCATCGTAAATCTGGTTGGCTACTGACTCGCTGATACCGCTCGCCACACATCCGCGCACGCCTTCTTCCTCGTTGCCGTAAACGAAATTCTGGCGCTCCTTCGCCATAACAGACGCTTTTTTCTTGGACATGGCACGGCGAACCAGGTCACTTCGTCCCAGCGTATAACCTGCCAGATCTCGAACGATCTGCATAACCTGCTCCTGATACACGATACATCCGTACGTCGGACTCAAAATGTGCTCCAGCTGCGGACAGGTGTAGGTAATGGCAGAACGGTCATTTTTACCCTTTAAATATTTCGGGATAAAGTCCATCGGACCCGGACGATACAGAGAAATTCCGGCAATGATATCTTCCAGACTGCTCGGCTTCAGCTCCTTCATGAACGTCTTAAAGCCGCCGCTTTCCAACTGGAACACACCCTCATTTTTTCCGGTTCCGAGGGATTCAAATACTTTTTTATCATCGTAGCTCATGTGCTCCAGATCGATCTGAAGTCCATGATTCTTTTCAATCATATTGACTGCATCCTGGATCACCGTCAGGGTTCTGAGGCCCAGGAAGTCCATTTTCAAAAGGCCCAGCTCTTCCAGCGTCGTCATGGTAAACTGGGTTGTGATCGTACCGTCGGAACCTCTGGACAACGGTACATATTCGTCCACAGAGGTACGGCTGATCACGACACCTGCCGCATGCATGGAAGTATGTCGCGGAAGACCTTCCAGACGCATGGACATATCGATCAGTTTGTGAACCTGCTCGTCAGAATCATAGAGCGCCTTCAGCTCCGGATTCTTCCTCAGTGCCAGCTCCAATGTAATATTGAGCTCTGCAGGAACCATCTTGGATACCTGGTCACAAAGGGCGTACGGAAGGTCCATCACTCGGCCCACATCACGGATCACACCGCGGGCTGCCAGTGTACCGAAGGTTACGATCTGGGCAACCTGATCTTTTCCATACTTCTCTACTACGTAATCAATGACTTCCTGACGCCGCTCATAACAGAAATCCACGTCAATATCAGGCATGGATACTCGTTCCGGATTCAGGAATCGCTCAAACAAGAGCTGGTAACGAATCGGATCAATGTCCGTGATCCGCAGACAATAAGAAACAATACTGCCCGCCGCCGAGCCTCGGCCCGGACCAACCGCAATACCGTTGGATTTTGCATAGTTAATGAAGTCCCACACGATCAGGAAATAATCCACATATCCCATGTTTTTGATCGTATTTAATTCATACTCCAGACGTTCTTCCAGATCCTTTCCGCCATCCGGATAACGCTCTGTGAAGCCCTTGCGGCAGAGATGCTGCAGATACGTCCAAGAATCAAATCCTTCCGGAACTTCGTATTTGGGGAGCTTTGTCACGCCAAACTCGATTTCCACGTTACAGCGCTCCGCGATCCTGTGTGTATTTTCAAGCGCCTGCGGCACATAGCCAAACAACTGGCGCATCTCATCTTCTGATTTTACATAATACTGACCGCCGTCGTAGCGCATACGGTTCTCATCCGCTACTTTCTTACCGGTCTGAATGCAGAGCAGGATATCATGCGGTTCCCAGTCCTCTGCATTGATATAATGACAGTCATTGGTGACAACTAACGGAATGTTTAATTCCCTGGACAGTCGGAGAAGACCCTGATTTACCTGACGCTGCATCGGGATTCCATGATCCTGCAGTTCTAAGAAATAATTGCCGTCACCAAAGACAATGCGGTATTTTTCCGCCGCAGTCTTCGCCTCCTCATACAGTCCTCTCTGCAGGAATCTCGCCACCTCACCTGCAAGGCAGGCGCTGAGTGCGATCAGACCCTCATGGTACTGCTCCAGCACTTCCATATCCACACGCGGTTTGTAATAAAAGCCGTCCACATAACCTTTGGAAACGATCTTCATCAGGTTCTGGTAGCCTTCGTTATTCTCCGCCAGAAGCACTAAATGGTAATAACGGTCTTCGCCATTGACATTTTCACGGTCGAATCTGGAACCCGGAGACACATAAACCTCACAGCCCAGGATCGGTTTAATCCCGTTTTCCTTCGCCGCACGGTAAAAATCGATCACGCCAAACATGGCACCATGGTCTGTGATTGCCATGCTGTCCATTCCAAGCTCTTTTGCCCGCGCCGCAAGTTCTTTGATTTTACTGGAGCCATCCAGAAGACTGTACTCCGTATGAACGTGTAAATGTGTAAATGCCATCTGCTTCCACCGTTACCTTTCGCAAATCTGTCTGTTACTATCTTAAAGGATAATGCTGCTTTTCGCAAGCAAAAAGAGACAGCCTCTCTCAAGACTGTCTCCTGCACATTTTTCATATTTCATTAGTGGTTGCTGAGGTATTTCTCGATCTCATCGATCGCTTTTTCCTCGTCAGCACCGTCAGCAGTAATAATTACCTGCTCGCCAACCGGAAGATCCAGGGTCATCATACCCATAATACTCTTGGCATTCACTTTTTTGTTGTCACTCTGCACATAAATCCTGCTCTCATAGCTGCTCGCAAGCTGTACCAGCATTGCGATCGGACGCGCCTCAAGACCGGAAGCAAGTTCAATAGTCACGGTTCTTTTTGTCATAATTAATCCTCCTCACTGCACACGGAGCAATTGATACTGCTTATACTGCTCCGCCTCCTGTCCCCTGTGTTCTGAGCTGTTCCGCCATCTCACAAAGTTTTCTGAGCCGGTGGTTCACACCAGACTTTCCAACAGGTGGTTCCAGTTCTTCCCCGAGCTCTTTCAGGGTCGCCTCCGGTTTTTCCAGTCGTACTCTGGCAATTTCTGCCAGCCCTGACGGAAGACTTTCAAAGCCGACGGTGTCACGAATGTACTCAATATCCGCGATCTGCTTCATCGCAGCAGATACGGTCTTATTGATGTTGGCCGTCTCACAGTTGACCTGGCGATTCACATTGCTTCGCATCTCTTTCACAATGCGGATATTCTCCAGTTCCATCAGTGACAAATGGGCCTCCATGACATTTAACATATCGACGATCTGGTTCCCTTCTTTAATATAGACCACATAATATTTCTTTCGGATCACGATCTTTGCTTCCACATCGAAAGTCGCCATGATCGACTGAATCTGTCTGGCTTTCGGCTCGGTCGCACATACGATCTCAAAATGGTACGCTTTCTCCGGATCGCTGATCGAACCGGATGCAAGAAACGCTCCGCGAAGAAACGCCCTGCGGCAGCACGGATTCTGTACTACCACGTTTCCCACAACATTGAGATTTTCTCCGATCTCACCGTCGTCTGCCAGCAGCTTTGTGGCCTTCAATATACGGAGTGCATCGTCATGCTGCTTCACAGCCACCGAATAAATCCGGTTTTTTCCCAAATGTGCATTCCGTCGTATTGAAATATCAGTAACTATATTAAATGTTTTTTTCAATAATGTAAAGCATTTTCTCGCTACTGTTACATTTTCTGTATGAATTTTAATGCTGTAATGGTCGTCTCCGGAAATCTGAATCCGACCGCAAAGGCTCAGAATGGCAGCGATCTCAGCGATCTGACAATGACGCGCCGGTGCTGTCTGTCTGGATAATTCCTCTTTAATCTGAGAAGAAAACGACATTTCTCGTATCTCCTTCCGTCAAACTACTTGCCTTCAACGCCTGCATCGCGATGCTCCAGGTGCACTTCATATCGCTCATCCTGTTTCAAACGCTCAAACACTTCGCAGGCGATCGTCACAGAACGATGCTTTCCGCCGGTACAGCCGATGGCGATCACAAGCTGATTTTTACCCTCTTTATCGTAATTCGGCACCAAAAACTGAAGCATATCCGTCAGCTTCTCCAAAAATGCCGCTCCGGTTCCGCCCTGCATGACAAATTCCTGCACGCAGGACTCCACGCCTGTGTGGGCACGCAATTCCGCCACATAGTGCGGATTCGGTAAAAATCTCACATCAAACACAAGATCCGCATCTGCCGGAATTCCGTATTTAAAACCGAAACTCAGGACGGTGATGCAAAGATTGCTTTTCTTATTTCCGTTACAATACAGATTTTCCAGACTCTGACGCAGTTCTTTGGTCAGCATGCGGCTGGTATCCATGATCTGATCCGCCTTTGCACGCAGAAATCCCAGCTTTTCGCGCTCCTGCGCAATACCGGTCTCAATCCGTCCGGTTCTTGCAAGCGGATGACTTCTTCTGGTTTCCTTATAACGCTTGATCAGCGTCTCGTCGTTGGCTTCCAGGAACAAAATGGAAAACGGATATGAACTCTCTCTCCATTTATCAATGATACATTCCAGCATCGGAAGATCTTCACCGCTTCGGATATCCACTCCTAAAGCGATATCCTCCCGCTCATTGCGGCTGCTCAGCGTCAGTTCTGCAAA
This sequence comes from Lachnoclostridium sp., assembly GCA_015057755.1. The sequence goes on along the minus strand of SVDR01000007.1, from coordinate 17,990 downwards.
CTTTTCAATTAATAGAATCGGGAGATTGTCCACGCAGTAAAATCCCATATCTTCCAGATTTTTCAGTGCGATCGTCTTGCCCGCGCCTGACATTCCGGTTACAATGACCAGTCTCACGTTTACTCCTCCTCAAATTCTCCCAAAAGCTTCACTTCCATCTCCAGAGAAACGCCAAACTTGGCTCTGACTCTCTTTTCCACTTCTTTGCAGAGGCGGTAAATATCTGCCGCAGTCGCTCCTCCTTTGTTGATCACAAAGCCTGCATGTTTTTCGGAAACCTGGGCGCCTCCCACGGAAAATCCTTTCAGACCGCAGTCCTCGATCAGCTTTCCTGCAAAATATCCTTCCGGACGCTTGAAGGTGCTTCCTGCGCTCGGAAATTCCAGCGGCTGTTTGTCTTTTCTGCGGAAAGCCAGATCATCCATCACAGCCTTGATCTCATCCATCTTTCCTTCTGCCAGAGAAACCACAGCCTCTAACACCAGATAGCCCTTTTTCGAGATCACACTGGTGCGGTATCCAAGTTCCAGTTCTTCTGCCGGGAGGGTTTCCACCGTTCCCTCTGCAGTCAGAACTGTTACTGTCTTTAACACATTTTTCATCTCAGAACCGTAAGCACCTGCGTTCATCACACATGCGCCTCCCACAGTTCCCGGAATACCGGCGGCAAATTCTAGTCCGGTCAGTCCTGCCTTGTATGCAGTATTCGCCAGTCTGGAAAGCATAACTCCGGCTCCCACCGTAATCTCCGTTCCGTTTACTTCTAAACGGTCAAATCTGCCCGTGCTGATGATCGCACCCGGAAATCCCTTGTCGCTGACTAAAAGATTGCTTCCGTTTCCGATCACATACCACGGTGTATCTGCCTTCCTGCAAGCTGCAAGAACAGCCTTTAACTCCTCCGCATTCTCCGGGACCGCAAACCACTCGGCTGCACCGCCGGCACGGAAGGAGCTATGTTTCATCATCGGTTCATTGATCCTAACTTCCATGAATCGCTATTCCCTCTCGGTTTTATTTCTTGTCCGGTTTCGGACTTCTTCTCTTATGAACGCTCTGCGTTCTTTCTTGCCATATTATCCTGCACGCGCTTATAAAGCTCCTGTGCGGCGTTGTAGCCCATCTTCTTCTGACGATAGTTGACAGCCGCAGACTCTACGATAACCGCCAGGTTACGGCCCGGCCGAACCGGAATCTTGTGGCAGACCACTTTATTGCCTAAAAACTCGGTATACTGGTCTTCCAGTCCCAGTCTGTCATACTCCTGATTCTTGTCCCAGTCTTCCAGCTGGATCACAATATCAATGGACTGAGTATCTTTGACACTCTCCACACCAAATAAGGTCTTTACATCGATAATGCCAATACCGCGAAGCTCAATAAAGTACTTCGTAATGTTCGGCGCAGTTCCGACCAGTGTTTCATCGCTGACTTTGCGGATCTCCACCACATCATCGCTGACCAGACGGTGACCGCGCTTCACAAGCTCCAGAGCCGCCTCACTCTTACCGATTCCGCTCTCACCCATCAGCAGCACGCCCTCGCCAAATACATCGACCAGAACGCCGTGAATGCTGATGCACGGAGCCAGCTTCGCCTTCAGCCAGCGAATGATCTCTGCCATCACATCGGAAGTGATCTTCGTGGAAATCAGGCACGGAACTCCATAATGGCTGCAGAGCTCCAGAACTTCATCCTCCGGTCTCATCTCACGGCAGAATACGATACACGGGATCTTGCTGGAGATCAGCTTGTCGTACATCGCGATCCTGCGCTCTTTGGAAAGTCCGGAAAGGTAAGCCATTTCCACATTGCCGATCAGCTGCACACGTTCATTATCAAAATGATCATAAAATCCTGTCAGCTGAAGCGCCGGGCGGTTGATATCCGGATGGGAAACCACGATCTTGTCGGTATCCAACTCCGGTGTCAGGTTCTGAAAACCCATTTTATTAATAATTTCAGTAATCGTAACTCCGTACATACTATTCCCCTTTCCGGTATTTCATACCTTGAGCTGCCGTTTTTTGGGCGTATTTGGTTTTATCGTAACATACATTTTATTCCTTGTCACTTAATTTTCTTATTCCGGCTTGTGAAAAAATGCATACACACTCTCTGCCGCCCGTTTGTTCATGCCCTCCGTGGCAGCCAATTCCTCCAGAGAAGCATCACGGACGGCCTCCAGAGACTGGAATCTGCGCATCAGCGCCTTTCTTCTGGCCGGTCCGATTCCCTCAATGTCGTCCAGAACCGACTTCACCTGTCCTTTGCTTCTCAGACTCCGATGGTACTCGATAGCAAACCGATGGGCCTCGTCCTGAATCCGTGTGATCAGCTTAAATCCCTCACTGTATCGGTCGATCGGAATTTCTACATTATTATAATACAAGCCGCGAGTCCTGTGATTGTCATCTTTTACCATACCGCAGACCGGAATATTTAACTGCAGGTCTTCCAGCACCTTCAGCGCCACATTGACCTGACCGCGTCCGCCGTCCATCATGATCAGATCCGGGAATCTGGTAAAACTGCCGAACTTCTCCGTGCCCATTTCCCGCAACTCCTCCAGACCATGCTCAAATCTGCGCGTAAGAACTTCCTCCATCGACGCATAATCATTTGGTCCCTGAACCGTCTTGATCTTAAACTTACGATAATCATTTCGCTTCGGTCTTCCGTTCTCATAAACCACCATGGAACCAACCGACTCGAAACCGCTGATATTGGAAATATCAAACGCCTCGATGCGCTTCACATGCTCCAGACCGAGCCATTCGCCAATCTGGTTCATGGCTCCGATGGTGCGAAGTTCTTCACGCTTGATCTTCTCCTTGTCCTGATCCAGAACCAGCTGTGCATTTTTCGCTGCCAGCTCCACCAGACGGTTCTTCTGTCCCTTCTTTGGAACCACAAATTTCACGACCTGACCGCGTCGCTTCGTCAGCCATTCCTGAACCAGCTTCATCTCACGAAACTCCTGTTGCACCCAGACCTCTCGCGGTATAAACGGAGTTCCCGCATAAAACTGCTTTACAAAGCTTCCGATGATCTGCTTTTCATCCTCCGCGGTCGCCACAGAAACATGAAAATGTTCACGGCCGATGATCTTTCCGTCACGCACAAAAAACACCTGCACTACTGCATCCTCGTTGTCGCGTGCCATTGCAATAATGTCACGGTCCTCCATGGACTGGCTGGTGATCTTCTGCTTCTCTGCGATCTGCTTCACGCTCTGGATCAGCTCCCGGTATTCGATGGCACGCTCAAATTCCATCTCTTCGGACGCCTCCATCATCTTCTTTTCCAGCATGGAAAGAACCGGTTTATGATTTCCGTTTAAAAACTCCAGAACCTGAGCCACCGACTGACCATACTCCTCTTTGGAAACATAGCCCTGGCACGGTGCATTGCACTGCTTAATATGGTAATTCAGGCACGGGCGCTCTTTTCCGATATCCTTCGGCAGATTTCTCGTACAAGTGCGGATTTTCCAAAGCTTATGGATCAAATCGATCGTATCGCTGACAGCCCCCGCACTGGTATACGGTCCAAAATAACGGCTCTTATCCTTCTTCATGGTTCTGGAAAATAAGACTCTCGGAAATTCCTCTTCCACCGTCACCTTGATGTACGGATAAGATTTATCGTCCTTCAGCATCGTATTGTACTTCGGGCGGTGTTCTTTGATCAGATTGCACTCCAGTACCAGAGCCTCCAGCTCCGAATCCGTGATAATATACTCAAAGCGGGCAATCCTGGACACCATCTTTTCAATTTTCGCCGTCTTATTGCGGCTGCTCTGAAAATACTGTCGCACCCGGTTTTTCAGGCTGATCGCTTTACCGACATAAATGATCTCGTCATATTTATCGTGCATGATATAAACTCCCGGAGAACCCGGGAGTTTTTTTAATTCTTCTTCAATATTAAAATTGATTTCCTGTTCCATTAACGAAGTCTCTCTCCATCGAACTTTCTCAGCATCTGGATATGGCGGCGGATCTCAACGATCTGATCGGCCACTGTGTCCCCAACTGTCTGCATATCCAGCACCATACAAATGTCATCAATTTCCTTCTGAGTCGCCTGACCGCCTAATTTGGCAAGCGCCTCCAGCATCTTATCGTAATGCTTCTCATCCATGGCATCAAAAAATGCCAGCAGATACGGGCTCATGACGTACTCCGTCACTTCCTCAGCGCCCTCTTCCACCTTCTCAAAACGATACTTCTGGCTCACATCCGGATACTTTCCGTGATCCACTTCTTCCATAAACATCGCCAGCGGACGCACCCAGACATTCTGCTCGCCGTACTGGGCCTGGTATACCACCATCGGCTCTTCTGTTTCAGAATGGTACGCGATCGCGATGATCTGATACATACGATTTTTAAAGTGCCGGTAGTATTCTCCCGGCACTGGTAATGTTCTTGTGTTTTCCATAGTTCCTCTTCTTCTCCTGCAGGTTTCGCCAGCATCTTTACTCAGCCGCAGCCTCTCCTGCCGGGTGTAAGTGATAACGGTTCGCGGCGCTCCAGAGCATCCATTCGTCATATCCTGCGTCCAGAACCGCCTGAATCTGCTGCTGCACCTCTTCATATCCGTAGGTGATATATTTTCCCTCTCCCAGATAAGATGCGGTAAAATCCTGCAGCCACGGTCTTACGATCGCCTGATTGTGGATATGATCATCCTCATCTGCCGCTTTGTCCATCACAGTTTTAGACTTCTGCATCGCTGCCAGGATCGTCTCATACGGCTGCTTATCCGGATATTCCAGACCGAAGTTGCCCGGTCCGTAATGGGACGGATAAACCATCGGACAAATATAGTCTAAATGCTTCGCCATGTCCGTATAGATCTGGCCGACTGCATTGGCATCAATCTCGCTTCCGATAATGGTTCCAAATACATCCGCGGAAACAAACAGGCCCTGAGACGCCAGATTTTCATATGCGTACTGGCAGAACTCCGTGATCACGTCTGTTTTTGAACGTCCCTGCGTCACTTCTTCGTCAAATACAACATTCTTCATCGTACTGTCCGTGGAGAAGCGGATGTAGTCGAACTGAACCTCATCGAAACCGACTTCCTTCGCCGCCGTTCCTACTTCTACCAGATAGTCCCAAACTTCTTTGCAGTACGGATCCACCCAGGCCATGCCCTGTTTATCTCTGTAAAGACTTCCGTCTGCCGTGTGCAGACTCCACTCCGGCTTCTTCTCTGCCAGATATGGATCGCGGAATGCCACCACGCGGGCGATCACATACAGACCACGGTCTTTCAATGTCTTGATCAGCGCTTCAATATCCTGCACATAATTTTTGCAGGCCCCGATCTCTGTGATGATCGGAGTATCAATATCGCAGGTAATACGTCCCTCATCATTTTTCAGGTCAATAACTACTGTATTGATCTCGGTATTTTCCATATCATCCAGAATATCCTGGAACAGTCCCGGACTTCCCGCCATCGGACCGGAAATATAAATACCGCGCACCTTTTCCGGCACACGGCCAGGGAGCGCCGGATTGTTTTTATCTACGATTCGGACAGAAATCGTTTTATCGTTGTCTTCGCCGGCATTTTCAATGACTTTAATGCCGCTGGTCTCTGCCTCTGTCGGTTCAGCAGTCGTCTCCAGCGCGGTTTCCGCAGGAGTTGTTTCCTCTCCCGCAGAACGGCTGCAGCCGGTCAAAGCTGCCAGTCCCATCAGTCCGGCCAGGCAAATTGCCAATAATTTCTTCTTCATTTTCTATCGATCCTCTTCCGTATTAGAAATACTAATCACAAATCCAATTCAAATTATATCTTATCATAAGTATATCCGTCTTGGGAAGAAAAAAAATCAAAAAAGCACTATTCAAAATCGAGTTTTTGTTAGATAATAGATGATGTGAGACTTTGACAAACAGGAGGAATTGAACCATGCGAAAACTGGGGTTCGACAATGACAAGTATCTGGCTATGCAGTCTGATCATATCAGAGAACGTATCAGTCAGTTCGGTGATAAATTATACCTGGAATTCGGCGGCAAACTGTTCGATGATTACCATGCATCTAGAGTCCTTCCGGGCTTTGAGCCGGACAGCAAACTGCGTATGCTGATGCAGCTTGCAGATCAGGCAGAGATCATCATGGCGATCAACGCAGCCGACATTACCAACAACAAAGTGCGTTATGACCTGGGCATCACATACGACGTGGACGTGCTCCGTCTCATCGGCGTATTTACTGAACGCGGTCTTCATGTGGGCAGCGTTGTCATTACCCACTACTCTGACGTTCCGGCTATTGTACAGTTTAAGAACAAGCTGGAAAAAATGGGCGTAAAAGTATACCGCCACTACACGATCGAAGGATATCCGAGCAACGTCCGCCACATCGTAAGCGACGAAGGCTTTGGAAAAAATGATTATATCGAGACCACCAGACCTCTGGTGATCGTAACAGCTCCTGGTCCGGGAAGCGGAAAGATGGCAACCTGCCTTTCCCAGCTCTACCACGAGCACAAGCGCGGTGTCAAAGCGGGCTATGCAAAGTTTGAGACATTCCCGATCTGGAATCTTCCGTTAAAACATCCGGTCAACTTAGCTTATGAGGCTGCGACTGCAGACTTAAACGATGTGAACATGATCGATCCGTTCCATCTGGAAGCTTACGGCGAGACCACAGTCAACTACAACCGTGACGTCGAGATCTTCCCGGTACTCAGTGCGATCTTCGAAGAGATCTACGGCGAGTGCCCGTACAAGTCCCCGACTGACATGGGTGTAAACATGGTCGGCCACTGCATCTTTGACGATGCAGCCTGCCGCGACGCATCCAATCAGGAGATCATCCGCCGCTATTACCAGTCTTTGGAAAAAGTTGTGGACGAGGGTCATTCCAAGGAAGAATCCTATAAGATCGAGATCATTATGAAACAGGCGAAGATCACTCCGAACGACCGCTCCGTTGTTCCGGTTGCCCAGGCGCTCGCAAAAGAACTTGGCGCTCCGGCTGCTGCCATGGAACTTCCAAACGGTACGATCGTAGTCGGAAAGACAAAAGAACTCCTCGGCGCCTCCGCTGCCCTTCTGCTCAATGCAGTCAAGGAGCTGGGCGGAATCGACCACGAGATCAAACTGATCTCTCCGGAATCCATCGCCCCGATCCAGGAATTAAAGGTAAAATATCTCGGCAGCACAAACCCGAGACTCCACACCGACGAGATCCTGATCGCCCTTTCCACTTGTGCAGCAACGGACGAAAATGCACAGAAAGCGTTGGAGCAGCTCCCGAAACTTCGCGGCTGCCAGGTACACACAACGGTCCTGCTCTCCAACATTGACAAAAAGATCTTTAAAAAGCTGGGTATCGAGCTGACATCCGACCCGGTAATTGAAGATAAAAAATCCTTTCAGTTCTAGCAACATCGAATTCTTTAGGAGGTATTACAAATGAACGAATTATTACGTGCTGACTTAAAAGCTTACATCGATGAGAATCAGGAAACTCTGATCAAACTTCTCGATACACTCTGCCGCATCCCGGCTCCGTCCAACCACGAAGAGCTTCGCGCAGAATTCATCCGTGACTGGTATGAAAAAGAGGGATGTAAAGGCGCTTATATCGACAGTGCTCTCAACGTAATCTATCCGTACCACTGCGAAGCAGGCGAAAATCTGGTAGCGTTCTCCGCACACAGCGATACTGTATTCCCGGATATGGAACCGTTTGATGTGATCTACGATGGCGACATCATGCGCTGCCCGGGTGTTGGCGACAATACCTCCAACCTGTCCATCATGATGCTTCTCGCAAGCTGGATCACCAAAAACAATCTGGTTCCGAAGCAGGGTATCCTCTTCGTAGCAAGCTCCGGTGAAGAAGGCCTCGGCAACTTAAAGGGCATCCGTCAGGTTATGAAAGATTACGAAGGCAAGATCGCAGAAGTTATTGCCCTTGACGGTTCCTACACAGGCATTGTCAATGGTGCAGTTGGTTCCCTCCGCTACAAAGTAGGCGTTCACACAGAAGGCGGACACTCCTACGGCAAGTTCGGAAACCAGAATGCGATCCAGACTCTGTCTTCCATGATCAATACACTCTACACATACAAAGTACCGAAGCCGGGCAAGAGCACATACAACGTAGGCCTTATTTCCGGCGGTACATCCATCAATACTATCGCACAGTACGCAGAGATGCTTTTCGAGTACCGTTCCGACGTACGCGAGAGCCTCGCTTCCATGAACGAGTTCTTCCTCTCTGTTATTGAGACATACCGTCACATGGACAATGTACAGGTTGATTTAGAGCTTCTTGGCGAGCGTCCGTGTACAGGCGACGTGGATCCGGAGAAACAGGCTGCTCTTGAAAATAAAGCACTCGATATCATCGAAAGCTTAACAGGCAACCGCGTTCCGATGATGTCCGGTTCCACAGACTGCAACATTCCGCTGTCCGTTGGTGTTCCGGCTATCTGCTTTGGCGGCAACATGGCTGTTGGTGCTCACACAAGAGAAGAATATCTGGATTCCACAACATTACAGTTAGGTATGACAGTTGTAGCAGCATTCATGATGACATACTTCAACTAAATAAATAGTTTTACAGCCTCTGCTTCCGTTTTTTCGGAGGCAGAGGTTTTCGAAAGAAAACGCTTTGGAGGCAATACAAATGAAATTCAAGAAATCCGTCTACAGCTACATTATGATGCTGGGACATCTGTGCGCGGACCTGGGCGGCGGAGCACTTCCGGCCATTCTCCCGTTCCTCATCGCACAGAAAGGTATTACATACACACAGGCAGCCGGTCTGACCTTTGCTCTCAGCAGTATCGGTTCCGCGATCCAGCCAGTTTTCGGAAGCATGGCAGATAAGACATCCCGTCCGTGGCTCATGTCACTCGGCATTTTCATGGCAGGATGCGGTATCTCTTCCCTCGGATTCTTAGACAACTACTGGGCAATGTTTGTGGCAGTTGCATTTACCGGAATCGGTGCAGCCCTCTTCCATCCGGACGGCGGCCGTATGGCAAACTACGTATCCGGCGAGAAAAAAGGAAAAGGCATCAGCCTCTTCTCCGTTGGCGGAAATATGGGCGGCGCATGCGGTCCGATGTTAGCCGTATTTGGTATCACAATGCTCGGCGGCGATCTTCGCGGTGCAGCGATCCTCGCAATTCCGGCATTTGCCATGGCAGCATTCATGGTAACCCAGCATGGCAACCTTGCTGAGTTCGCTGCAGAAGGCAGCAAGAAAACAAAAGCAGCCATCGCTGCAGGTCAGAAAGATGACTGGAAAGCATTTGGAAAACTCACATTTGTTATTTTCCTTCGTTCCACACTGAGCATGGGTATGACTACATTCATCCCGCTGTTCTGGATGAGTGTTCTCATGCAGTCCGAAGAAGTTTCCGGTTCTGTAACAACGATCATCTCCCTGTCCGGTGCGGTTGCAACCCTGATCGGCGGTAACCTGGCCGACAAATATGGTTTCAACAAAACCATCCGTGCAGGTCTCGTACTCGTGATCCCGTGCCTGATCGCAGTAACCATTTCCAGAAATGTACTGCTTTGCACAGCCCTCCTGATCCCGACTGCGATGTTCTTAAACTTCGCATTCAGCCCGTCCGTAGCACTTGGTCAGAAATTTATTCCGAACCATCTCGGTCTCGCTTCCGGTATCACCATGGGCCTCGCTTCCAGTTTCGGCGGCGTTGTATCTCCGATGCTCGGAAAAGTTGCAGACAACACCAGCGTTCCGGTTGTTATGTGGATCCTCGTTGGAATCGCGATCGCAGCATGTGTATTCTCCTTCTTCGTTCCGGACGCTCCGGGTGAAGTTGCCGCAGAAAATGCATAACTTTATACGAAAACATACAAAAAAGACGCAGCTCCCAAATCGGGAAATGCGTCTTTTTATTTGATCCCTAATATCGAATTAGTCCTCTTTGCCGCCTTCGAATGCTTCGATGATGCCTGCGATTCTGTTGAACTCTTCATCGCTCTCGATATCGATCAGCTCGAACTCGTCATCTGTTGCATCTACGTACTCATAGATGTAACCTTCTAACTCATCATTTTCAAAATCAGTATCCTCTGTTGCACCAACAACTACGGAAAGATACTTCTTACCTTCGATCTCGTATAAACCAGCAACGAGGCACTCCTCAGATGCGCCGTCTTCGAAATCAAGTGTGATAAAATCTAACTCGCAATTCAGTTCTTTACAGCTCATTTTCAATTCCTCCTAAATTATGGAAAACATATTTGCAAACCATTATATCATATCAGACACAACTTTCACAAGACAATTATGCAATTCCTGATTCTTTCTTCCGCACAATATCCTTCATTACCCAAAGATACGACACTCCTGTAAATACCGCTGCCGCTGTCCACGCCGCCGGGTGACAAAATACTGCAAGCGCGTAGCTTCCTACTTTCATGGCGATCAGCGCCACGGAAAGTCTCGCCACCAGTTCCGCAAAACCTCCCATCATCGGAAGGAAACCGTAACCGCAGCCCTGCATCACATTTCGGAATACAAAAATCGTACTGAGCGGCAGGAAGAAGCTTGCACAAATGTTCATATAGGTTCGCGCCCATGGCATCATCGCCGCCATATCCACACCTTCCGCAAAGAAAATGCTGATGGCCGGCTCCAGACCAACCGACACGACAACTGCCGCGACCGCACCGTAAACCATGATCGCCCCAAGCGCTGCCTTTACGCCGGCTTTAATTCGCCCAATATCACCCTTGCCAAAATTCTGTCCGCCATAAGTCGCTACCGCCTGTCCCATTGCCACCATGCCCTGCTCCACCAGCGCCTCCAATTTGCCGGCTGCCGTGTACGCCGCAACCGCATTGGAGCCAAATAAGTTGATCGCTGACTGCATGACCATTCCGCCGGACGCCGTGATCGCGAACTGGAATGCCATCGGAAGCCCCATCGAAAGCTGGTGCTTCGAATCGCTCGCATTCAGCCTCCACTGCCCATTCTCCGGAGTCAAGGCTTTCACCTTCAGGAAAATATATCCCCCGCAGAGAATCGCAGAAACACCCTGCGCTGTCACAGTCGCCAGCGCTGCTCCTGCCACGCCAAGATCAAACCACACAATAAAGAGCAGATCCAGCGCAATATTCAGGCAGGCAGAAAACACCAGGAAAAACAACGGTGCCTGACTGTTTCCGACCGCACGCAGATACGCCGAAAAGAGATTATAAAAGACCGTTGCGACAATTCCGCCGCTGATGATCATAATATATGTATACGCATCCGAAAAAATATCGTCCGGCGTATTCATCCAGCCAAGAAGCGGCCGCATCACGCCCAGACAGACCGCCGTCAGGAGCAGCGTCGAGATCACCGCCAGAATCACACCGTTCGCCACGCTTCTCCTCACACCATTCGCATCTTGTGCGCCAAATCGCTGAGACGTCAAAATCGAAAAACCGGATGTAATGCCCTGGGCAAATCCGTTGATCAGAAACATGATCGTGCCCGTCGAACCAACCGCTGCCAGCGCACCCGCGCCCACAAAACGGCCTACGATCACCGTATCCGCCATATTATAAAACTGTTGAAAGACATTTCCCAGCAGCAGCGGGAATGTAAACCGCAAAAGGACCGGCAGCGGCCGGCCCTTTGTCATATCAAGTTCCATTGCTTCATTCTCCCAGAATATTCTTCTTATCAAGCCCAATATATCATGATTTCCTAGGAAAATCTACCCATAACCTCGCGAGCAAACATTTTCGCCCTTGCTTCTTTCTCCGCGTCCATAAACTCCGTCCGGTATCCCAAATGACGCTCCGCCAACTGTCCCACATAAGTAAGACCGCTGTGCTTACAATACCGTTTCAGGCCGTCCTCCCAGAGATCTGCGCCCTTCTCCGGACGGTATCCGCATGTCGTAATCGAAGCGACCGCCTTTCCTGCCCAAAGCGCCGGTCCCTTCTCATCACCATAATACTTATTCATACCATAAACCAGACGGTCCATCAGCGCCTTCATCGGAGCCGTACAATACCAGCAATAAATCGGAGTCGCAAACACGATCAGATCCGCCTCAAGAATCTTGTCAAAAATCTCCTGCACGTCATCCTCGCGCGCACAGCCAAATACCGTCCAGTCCTTCTGACACGCCCTGCATGCCAGACACGGCTGAATCTCCTTATCATACAGCCAAACTATCTCCACGTCATGCCCTGCCGCACGAAGTTCCTCCGTAAACGGAGCCACGATCGCTGCCGTGTTGCCATTTTTTCTTGGACTACCTTGTAATACACAAATCTTCATAACACAGCCTCCAGTCTTATCATTTGCAATAGGAAGCATCCGACTTCTAAATCTCCTTACTCATAAAACAAATCATACTTCATGCAGGAAATCAATGATATATTTTTCCTTAAGCTTAGAACACCTATTTTGTGGAATAATCTTCTCATGCTGCAATCTACCTGCAACAATTCCTGGATGTATTCCAATTGATTTTGCAAAAGCTATGATCTCCTCGTCCGATGTATATTGAGATGGTGCAAATTTCCTCATATCCATCGGAGAAATCAAATAATTAGTGGCAAACTTATCCGCATCGTCCTCCAACTGGTTATTCACATCAATCATCTCTTTTTCATTATAACTGATAAATACTGTTTTTACCTTCCGCTGAAATACATGTCTTATTTCATGAAACAATGAAAACCAAAACTTATCTGCATCAAGGCCCCTATTATTTATTGCCAAAACCACCCTTTCATCATTTACCCACTTCACAGCTCCATTAACACCAGAATTTTTCAAATGAGGCAACAAAACAAAAGCAACTCCACACTGTGCAAAGAGTTCTCTCATTCTTGGCAAAAATATCTCCGGCTTTTGAACTGTCATACTACGTAATTCCGGTAAATGAGCCCTTAATTTTTCCGGATTGTATGGTTCTGTCTCTATGCTTTGAGAAAGATTGATTGCGGTTTGAATCCAAGCTCTTGAATTGATAACATTTTTCTCACTGGTGTTAGAGATTCCGGTTCTATAATTTACCAGAAAATCCGGTTCCAACATAATTCGTAGATCTGAAATCTTAAAAAATTTACAAAGATTAGCCGCTTTTTCTCGAATTATTCTGGTAGATGGTAAACCAATCACATCAACAAAGTACTTATAATCTATAAGTCTAACAATATCTTCTTGCTCTTCAAAGTCTTTCACCTGCTGAATCTCTATTAATCTTTGATCATATGTTTTCTGCAGATTTAACCAAACATCCACACTGGTTCCAAGCATAACAGACAACTTTTTCGCTAAGTCATTTGAAATGTTTGCCTGCCCATTTAACAAACAACTGAGTGTTTTGGTTGTTGTTCCCATTCGCATAGCAAATTCGGCCTGACTTATCTCCATCTCTTCAATAATATCCGCTATATAATATCCTGGGTGAAAAGCCACAATCTCTTTATATTCAATCATATTACTCATAATGGTTTGACACCTCCGTCACTTTTACAATTTTTATATATTTACACTTAGCCATTATATCTCCATTAATGAGTTCGTTTTCGTCTTCATCACAAGGAATCATGGTTACTCGAAATCCAGTATTACCAAGTCTAATACTCCACTCATCCTTACGTTTTCCCTTCAATCTTTCAAAACGAAATGGAGGATAGTTTGCTATATCCAAAAGAGAATTTGAATTCTTAATAAAGGTTTCTGCTGCTTCAAGTTTCTTCTTGACCTGATCCGGATATCTCCAGAATTTCTTGTATTCGGAACAAAATTGCTTTTTAGCAGTTTCGTTCTTATACAGTATTTTCATACTCAAATAATATATTCAGCTCCTCTCATTTTGTTACCATTTAAGTAATGAAATTATACCACCATCCTTTCTTCCTGTAAATATGATTTCATTATTTTTTGTTACCATTTTGGTAATGCTTTTCAAAAAATAGACGTTTCTGGTTTAAGTCCTGACTTAAAAAACGAGACTGTCCATATCGATTCAGTCTCGTTTTCCTTTATCATTATAACTTGTCACTCTCCACCGCCAGCAGATACTCCAGCAGTCCCTCGCAGCCGTTCGAAACATCCCTCCATGTCACACCAAAATCCCCGGTGTACCACGGATCCGCCACGTCCCCGGCCCGTTCCATATTTCGCTTGCCGGCCATAAGCTCCTTCCAGCCGTCTCCGGCAAACTCCATCATCTTATAAAACTTTCCGTCCGGATCTCCGCCCGTGATCCGGTTCATGTAGCGGATATTGATGCCCTCCATACCGATCAGGTAATCATACTTTCCATAGTCCGCCTTCGTCAGCTGCACAGCACGCTTGCCCTCACAGCTGATCCCGTGCTTCGCCAGTTCCTTCTTCGCCGGCGGATACACCGGATTGCCCACACCATTCCAAATCTCCTCCGTGCTGGTGGCGGAGGACGCAATGTAAAAACGGTCCGCCAAGCCGCGCTTTGATACTAAATCCTTCATAACAAATTCTGCCATTGGGGAACGGCAGATGTTGCCCCAACAGACGAACATGATGTTGATCATGACAATTCCTCCTATGTTCCTTGCATTTCCACGACTTGTCCTACAAATACTCTCGAATCTTATCGATCAGTCCCAAATCCGCAGGCAGCCAATCCACACTATCCAGCGTTTCCTTCGTCAGCCATGCAGCCGCTTCATGCTCTTTCAGCACCAAATCACCCGATTTAATCCTGCAGATAAAGCAGTCCATGGATAAATGAAAGTTCGGATAATCATACTCGACCGTATCCAGTAATTCTTTCACTTCCACTTCTGTATCCAGTTCTTCTTTAATCTCTCTGACAAGAGCCTCTTCCGGAGTCTCCCCCGCATCAATCTTTCCACCCGGAAACTCCCAGCCGTCTTTGAAATCGCCGTAGCCACGCTGGGTGGCGAAGACCTTGTTGTTATCGATGATAATTGCTGCTACTACTCTGATTGTTTTCATGTTATCTCCCACCATTTCTATTATACGTTTACAATGTATTCGTAAATATCTTCACGTACCGGAGTATCCAATGCCCATTCAATTTCAACTGCGGTTTTATCAGTATTTGGCATTGTAAATTCTTTTACAAACCCAGTCGAAGTCATTCTTCCAAGATAATAGAACTCTTTTGAAATTTTATCGTCTTTATTTTTTCTCACAAAAAGCTGTACATCTATTCCACGCTCTTTTGCATTTAAGAAATTCTGTACATCTTCAGATTCGATACTACGTCCACTTTTTGAAATCGCAATCAAACGATTATAACTTGTAAAATGGTCTTCGTATTTTGTTGTATCACTGATATCTTCCTGCTTATCATAGTTAATAAATACCGGGAAGGTCTTCGTTTTCTTATCATACTTGTAACCACCGATATTCAATGGAACTTCATTTCTTTCCCAATTCAACAAACGACAAGCGTCTTCATATGTATATTTCTGATACAGAACCAAATCCGTATCCTGGTAACGCATACTGAAATTTTCCTTATAACGTGAAATACCAAAATCAACAAGTTCTTCTAAAATATTGTAGAACTCTTCATTCTGCAGCATTTCACCAAATGACTTAGAAATACAGTAATCTGAACCTTCTTTTTCCAGAAATACGCACTGAGAATATGTTTTCTTAGCGGCACTTGTTGGAAATTCATTTGTCATCATATTTACAACATTCTCTGCACAGTTATCATCCATAGAACAGTTGTAACTTTCATGCAATGATTTCTTTAACAGGCCCATGATGCCATGCTGATATTTAAGCAAACGTTTTAACATTTCCAACTCATGAATTCGTTTTCCGCTTGCCAACTTCTTAGAAACAAATTCAATTACAGTCTCTTCATCTTTTGATAAACGAATGGTATATTCCTTTTCATATTTCACAAGGAACTTATAATAGGATCCCAAACTACCGTTATCAAAGATTCTAAGTACATCCATCTCACCGTACTTGTCAAAATCTGCAAGTGCTGGAATATGTCCCAACTTATTTTTCAGATTCGTATAGTTCTCTCGAATCAATTTAATATCACTAAAGTTCGCATTATCGATTGCCTGGAAAATTCTCTTTCGAGAAATTTCATCAAAGTGAATCGTACTTGCGCCTGGAATCACACGACCGCCTTCTGTTACATAACGACGAATATTATCTTTGTTGTAACTTCTATCTCCAGAAAGGGCAATCGGAATCATAAAGTTATTTCGATAATTTCCAATAAAATCGATTACAACTACGTATTCCTTATCATCTGCTTTTCGCAGGCCACGTCCTAACTGCTGAATAAAGATAATTGGAGATTCCGTCGGACGAAGCATAATGACCTGATTAATTTCAGGAACGTCTACACCCTCCGAGAAAATATCAACAGAAATAATGTAGTCTAATGCATCCTCTGCTTCATCACCAGCAAGACGTTCAATGGCTGCAGCTCGTGCAGATTCCGAGTCACTTCCACTTAATACAAGCGTTCTCCAACCTTTTTCATTAAACTTAGTCGATAACTCCTTCGCCTCATCAATTCGGCTACAGAAAATCAAACCTTTTACTCTATCACCACTATGGCCAAAGAATTCCGCCTGCTTCATTACATTTAACACACGTTCTTCTGATGTTAAATATCTGAAATTTTCAACCTTTTCTTCAGATGATTTACCGGCATCTGCAATCACTTCCAGATCAGTGATTCCAAAATAATGGAACGGACACAGCAAATCCTCTTCCATTGCATTTTGCAAACGAATCTCATATGCAATCTGATGATTAAAGATCTCGTAAATATTTCTGCCTTCCAAATTATCATCACGCTTGTCCGGTGTTGCGGTCATACCTAACCATAACTTCGGCGTAAAATAATCCATAATTTTCTTATAACTGTCTGCAGAACTATGGTGCGCTTCATCAATAATAATCAAGTCCCAATGCTCTTTTTTATATCTGCTCAGCGTATCTTCTTTACTTAATGTCTGTACTGTTGCAAACACAAAATCAGCATCGTAATCCTGATTCTTACCGGTTACCATTCCCATGGATACTTTACCATCAAATACTTTTCGATAAGATTTCAATGCCTGTTTTGCAATCTGATTACGATGAACTAAGAATAACACTTTCTTAAATTCCAGCTCTCTTGCCGCAAATGCAGAAGCATATGTTTTACCCGTTCCTGTTGCAGAAATTAATAAGGCTTTATCTTCACCGGCTTCATAGATTTTTTTAAGATTGTTGATAAATCCAACCTGCATAGAATTCGGCTGCAAGCGATATACTTCCATAGAAGGAATATTTGCCTGTCTGGCAATTTCTTTCTGTTTCTGAATAATCTTATTCTTTGTATAAACATTCGTATATGCTTCTATAAACTGCTCAAATGACAACGACTGCGGTGCATTCCATAGTTGGTCAAATTCTGCTACAACATTCTGTGTATATTCACCCTGTTCTGTAGAAACAATCTTCGTATTCCATTCACGGTTCGTAGTAAGCGCACTAAGCGTCATATTAGAACTTCCAACAATAATTCGATACATTTCCTCTTTCTTAAAAATGTATCCCTTTGTATGGAATCCTTCCTTTGCATTCTCTGTCACAAACATTTTCAGTTCAATATTCGTAAAATTTGCAAGTATACGGAGTGCTTTCGGATCACTAAAAGTCAGATAATCTGTTGTAAGAATTTTGCCAGGGATACCGCGCTGTTCCAATTCCCTTAACGTTTGCAGAAGCGGTGTAATTCCACCCATCGTGATAAACGCAACACTAATGGCAAATTCCTCACATGACAAAAGCTCATCCTCGATAGATGAAATAACCTTTCGTCCTTCTTTATAATTGTTCGATACAAACTGTGGCTTGTAGGCTAGGTTTGAGGAAATATTTTGATTAATAAAGGCGGATGTTAATCCTTGTTTTAATTGAACTATTTTATTCATGATTTTCACCTTTTATCTCCTTCTTATTAGTATCCAAACCTCAG
>SVDR01000085.1 GCA_015057755.1 Lachnoclostridium sp. | reverse complement strand
CGGTAACACGAGTTCGAATCTCGTTGGGGTCATATGGCGCGATAGCCAAGCGGTAAGGCGTGGGTCTGCAACACCCTGATCACCGGTTCAAATCCGGTTCGCGCCTCTAAGGAATCACAGAAATGTGGTTCCTTTTTTTGTTGTCAAAATACATTTATGGTTAAGTAATTCCTTTTTATATACGAAGATGATATAATTAGAAGAGAAAGAACGATTCAATTTTATATAAAAGGAGGATACTTATGGAACGAGTTTGTAAATTTTTAAAGGAAGCCGGCGCTTATTATCTCGCGACAGTGGAGGGCGATCAGCCGAGAGTCCGTCCGTTTGGAACTGCTCATATTTTTGAGGATAAATTATATATTCAGACCGGAAAAGTAAAACCGGTATCCAAGCAGATCGCAGCAAATCCAAAGGTGGAGATCTGTGCGTTTAAAGATGGTGTATGGCTTCGAATTGCCGCAGAACTGGTTGAGGATGACCGCGTAGAGGCTAAGAAGTCTATGTTAGATGCTTACACGAATCTGCGTGCGATGTATGATGAGAATGATGGCAATACACAGGTATTATATTTAAAAAATGCGGTTGCGACATTCAGCTCATTTACAGCACCGAATGAAGTGATTGCATTTTAAGGATTTGCAAGATGATGAAAAGACCAATTGCGAAGATGTACACAGATAAAGGAATGATTACAATTGAACTGTATCCGGAGTGTGCACCGAATACAGTAAACAGCTTTATCTGGGCGGTAAATGAGAAGATGTACGAAAATCGTTTGATCAGAAGAGTGGTTCCCGGATTTGTCCTGCAGCCGTCGTATTGTTATTTTGATGATGAACGATGTGATTTTATGCTGGACGGAGAATTTGAAGCCAATGGGGTCACAAATCCATTGAAAATGGAGAAGTGGACGGTTGCAATGGCGGGAGACGGGGAGTCGGAAGCGCATGGCTGTGAGTTTTTTATTACGCTTTCTGACGAGACCGGAGAGAAATTGCAGGGAAGATTTGCTGCCTTTGGGCGAGTGATCGGCGGCTTCGAAGAGGTGGAGCGTCTGGAAGCTGTTCCGACCGTGCAGGTATTCCCGGAAGGTGTAAGTGCCATCATTCGTCAGCCGGTTGAGGATGAGTATATGAGACATATGGAAGTAGAAACGTTCGGTGTCGAATATCCGAAGCCGCAGGTGAAACGCTGGAGCACGGAGAAATAGGGGAAAATGGAATGAACATTCAGATTTTTGGTACGAAGAAATGTTTTGATACAAAGAAGGCCCAGAGATATTTTAAGGAACGGGGGATTAAGTTTCAATTTATCGATCTGGCAGAAAAGGGACTCAGCAAGGGCGAGTTTAACAGTGTGAAACAGGCGGTTGGCGGCCTGGATCAGATGCTGGACGAAAACTGCAAGGATCAGGACACGCTGGCGTTGGTAAAATATCTGGTGGATTCTGATAAGGAAGCAAAAGTGTTGGAAAATCAGCAGATTTTGAAAACTCCGATCGTGAGGAATGGAAAGCAGGCAACAGTAGGCGATCATCCGGAGATTTGGAAGATATGGAAATAAGAAAAGGACGAGAACTTATCGGTAAGGATAGCTTCTCGTCCTATTTTTTTGACTAGATTGAAACTTTAGCAGATTCCGGCGATTCTCAGAGCACACCATACTAAGAGGAGTGCCATGATCAGGTTCATGAGCTTGTAGTGCTCTGTATAAAATCTGTTCAGCGCATTTCCTGCAAACGCCCAGATTAAATTGCCGATGGCACCCATGACCATGAAGTACACGGCAAACAGAAGGATCATCGGTGTTGTCTGGACGAACGGTAAAATGTAAGAGGAAAACATGGTAATACCATGGATGATCATCTTAGCATTTACCAGCTGCAGGCAAAAGCCCATAACGTAGGTGGGAAGTTTTTGTTCTGCTGCAGCGTTCGGAGGCTGACGTTTGTAGGTATTCCATGCAAGGTAGAGCAAATAAGCGGCTCCGACCAGTTTCATGACCGGCTGAATACCGGGAATGACAGTGATCAGAGTTTGTCCCAATAAACCGCAAAGGCTCATGATCAGCAGGGCTCCGGTCCAGATGCCTGCCATGAAGGGCATATTTTTTCGAACACCATAGCGGCTGGCTGTGGACAATAATAAAATGTTGTTCGGACCCGGTGACCATACGGTAATACAGCATGTGATCGTCAGGTCAATGAGATTAGCCAAAGGCATAAGAGATTGTTCCTTTCATATTAAATATTTATCGGGTTTTACCGGTAAAAATGACAACGGAACGCGGAGGCATCGTGTATTTGGTGCCTACACGTGGTTCTTTTCCATCCGGATAATAATAATTTCCTTTTTTGTCTCCCGCAGTATTGGCAGAGAGATACCATGTTCCACGGTTTCGGAGTTTCGGGAGAGTGATCGGAACCGGCTCCCAATAACTGTTTACAGTCACGTAAACCAGATCGTCCGTTCCTTTTTCACGATCGTAGCCGGCAAAGCTGATCGCGATCGTCATTGCATTTTCAGGAAGATTTGTAACGGATGCATCGGCTGAATGTGCAATGATCTGTTCCATTCCGCAGACTGCTTCCGGAAGTCTTTTTCGGATGACCGGATGGCGGTGGCGGTAGTCGATCATAAACTTGAAAAATTCGAAGAGATCTTTATTTTTTTCAAGATATCCCCAGTCGAGCCAGGAGATTTCGTTGTCCTGACAATAGCTGTTATTGTTTCCATACTGGGTATTTCCGAACTCGTCACCGGCCAGAAACATCGGAGTACCGCGGCTGCACATCAGTACTGCGCAGGCATTTCGGATCATTTTATAACGAAGAGCAAGAACTTCCGGATCGGTACTTTCTCCTTCTGCTCCGCAGTTCCAGCTGCGATTGTCGTCGGAGCCGTCGGTATTGTTCCAGCCATTTGCTTCATTATGTTTAGTGTTATAAGAATAAAGGTCATACATGGTAAAACCGTCATGGCAGGTCAGGAAATTGATGCATGAGTTGTATCCGGCATAATTTTTGTTGTCATCGGAAAACATACCGCCATACATATCGCCGGAACCCGCAATGCACCATGCTGCGGTCCAGGAAGCCCAGGAATCACCTTTTAAGAAGCTGCGCAGTGTATCGCGGTAACGGCCGTTCCACTCCGCCCAGCGGTTGCTGGCAGGGAAACTTCCGACCTGATACATACCGCCTGCATCCCATGCCTCCGCGATCAGTTTGACATTTCGCAGAAGCGGATCGGCAGCAAGTGTGCGAAGCAGCGGAGGGTTGTTCATCGGAGAACCGTCCTCGTTTCGTCCGAGAATGCTCGCCAGATCGAAGCGGAAACCGTCAACGCGGTAGTAGATGGTCCAGTAACGCAGACATTCTAAAATCATCTGCTGAACGATCGGATGGTTGCAGTTTAAGGTATTTCCGCAGCCGCTGAAGTTGTAATAGTTGCCGTCAGGAGTCAGCATGTAGTAAATACTGTTGTCAAATCCTTTGAAACTAAAAACCTTGCCCTGCTCATTTCCTTCTGCAGTATGGTTAAACACAACATCCAGAATGACTTCGATTCCATTATCATGAAGAGCTTTGATCAGCTCTTTGAGTTCGTCGCCCTCATGATGGTATTGCTGAAATGCATTGTAACTGGTATTCGGGGCAAAAAAGCTCACTGTATTGTATCCCCAATATTCGACCAGCTTTTTTCCGTCTACATCGCGGGCGTGGATGGTCTCATCAAACTGGAAAACAGGCATCAGCTCAACCGCATTTATGCCGAGCTCTTTTAAATAAGGTATTTTCTCTTTTAAACCGGCAAATGTGCCGCGATGTTTGACACCCGAAGACTCATGCTGAGTAAAACCGCGGACGTGAAGCTCATAAATGATCAGGTCGCTGAGCTCTTTGGTGGACTGCGGAGCATCTCCCCAGTCAAAGGACTCTTTTACAACACGGGCACGGTAGGATTCGCTTTTGGAATCCCTCCAAATGTGCTGACCGGCCACAGCTTTGGCGTAGGGGTCCAGCAGAATGTTTTTGCGGTCGAAGAGAAGTCCTTTTGACGGCTTGTACGGTCCGTCAACGCGGTATGCATATTCCAGATCTTCTATATCAAGATCGAAGACGGTCATGGAATAGACATCACCGATCCGGTAGGATTCCGGAAATGGAAGAACAGCGAAAGGCTCATCTTGTCCACGATGGAATAACAGCAGTTCAACGCTGGTTCCGTAATGGGTGTGGACGGTAAAATTGATACCGTTCGGAAGAGCCAGTGCACCGTTGATATCAAACTGTCCCGGACGTACTTTGAATCCTGCGATTTCATGTGTACTGGACGGTGATGACGGAATATATGAAAAAAGACTCGAATGATAGGAATCCATAAAATGCCTCCTTAAAAAACGATATGATTTTATTATATTTCTTTTTAATATTCTCGTCAAAGGGTTTCGATGTTCTGTAAAAACTATAGCATTCTGAAAGATTTTCTGTTATAATGGACAGCATATGAGTGAAACTTAATGGAAGGAAGTAAATATATATGTCTAATGAAAACAATGCAATCGTAAGAAAATTAGAAGTGATGACAGCACTTCGTACATCCGAAGAGCTTTATACATTAATTGCTCTTACAACAAACCAGCCGTTCGTACAGTGCGATCCGGAAACTTATGATGATGTTGTGTATGTGTATGCTGATTTTGAGGATATCAAGAGAGAGGGTATGCGTTTTATCGAATTAAAACACCCGGTACGTATCCAGAAGCTGACAAAAGACCAGTTATTAATTTTCTATACACATCTTTATACAATGGGTGTAAACTGCATCGTATTTAACGGCTTTATGGAGAATGAATACAAGCTTCAGTTATCCGATCTGGTTAAGAGACCGGCAGAGGCAGCTCCGAACGGCGCAAAGTGGGTTGAGAACGCATCTTTACATCTGACAGCGCTCTACTTCATGCAGGAAGTTCGCAGACAGAACTTAAAAGAACTTACACCGGAGTTAAAAGAGATGCAGGCTGAGATCATTGAGCATTTCAACAAAGGTACTTTTGTATTCGCAGCAGGCGAAGATAACAGACTCCCGATCTTAAAGCACCCGAACGGAGATGTGTATTTACCGGTTTACACAGACCTTCTTGAGGCCGGCAAATTCAAATCCGATCAGCCGGTTAAGCTTGGTGTACTCCCGGCAGCACAGATCATCAAACTGCTTCCGGCAGAGGCGAAGGGTATTGTAATCAACCCGCAGGGCGTAAATTTACAGCTCCCGATCACAAAGAGACCTAAGACAGACGCAGCTCCGGCTCCGACAGAAGAGAAATAAATGACAGATCCCGGAAGATTTCGTATCCTCCGGGATTTCCTTATGGAGAAAGTTGTGTTAAAATAATGAGTAGTATGCGCAGTTTTGGGAGCATATTTCTCAGAACAGGTGCAAATGAGAAAATCCGGGCAGCGGAAAAAGAAGGAGCAGCAATGATACGGTATCTGGAACAGGAAGAAAAAGGGCGGACAAAAGCACTTTGGGAGGAAGCATTTTCGGAGGACTCCCAGTCTTTTGTGAATTATTATTATGAAGAAAAAATGAAAGATAACCGTGTGCTGGTGTTTGAGAGAGAGGGACAGATCGTGTCCATGCTCCACAGAAATCCGTATCGGATCTGGCTTCGCGGTACTGAGTGCAGCTGTGATTATCTTGTTGGAATTTCCACAACCGCTTCTGAGCGTGGAAAAGGACGTATGCGCAGTCTGATCCTTCAGGTTTTGCGGGATATGCAGGAAGAACGCCAGCCGTTCACATTTTTAATGCCGGCGAGAGAATCTTTGTATACGCCGTATGATTTTCGGTTTATATATGACCAGCCTAGATGGGTGCTTCATTATAATAAGTATATGAAACGGGTTCCGTACAGACCGGGCAGTATGTCGGCGGAGCTGGCGGAGTGGCAGAATGCATGGCTGAAGCGTCAGTACGATGTGTTTGCGATCCGTGATGCAGCTTATATGGAGCGCATGGACAAGGAACTGGCCAGTGAAAATGGAGAATGTCGTCTGGTTTATGACGATGACTGGTTTGTCGGCATGGAGAGTGAGTGGGGTATCAAAGAGAGAGAACAGCGTTATCTTTACACCGGCGAGAAGTATCGCGGTGAGGTAAGCAGAAAACCTGCGATCATGGCGCGAATCGTGTGCCTTCCGGAATTTATGAAGCATATCCGTTTGGCAGAGGACTGCCCGTACGAAAAGCTGATTCTGGATATTGGCGTGAATGATTTATTTATCCCGCAGAATCAGGGAGGCTGGATGTGGAAGATCACTAAGAAAGGATCTGAATTTATTCAGGAGTCCAGATTCCTGTCCAAGGGGAAAATGGCGGTATTCTCGATCGGAGAGCTGACGGAATGGCTGTTTGGCTATAAAGTTCCGGAGCAGGTAAAGAATTTGCCGAACTGGGAATACATTGAGACATTTAAGCATGTATTTTTAGATGAAATTGTATAGACGGAAAGGAGAACGGAACGATGACAGAGCGTGAGACACTAAAAAAATGGTTGGCAGAAAGTAATAACATTGTATTTTTTGGTGGAGCCGGAGTGTCCACAGAGAGCAGCATTCCGGATTTCCGAAGTACGGACGGACTTTACAATCAACAGTATGCATATCCGCCGGAGACGATTTTAAGTCATACATTTTATATGAGAAAGACAGAGGAGTTTTACCGTTTTTACCGAAATAAGATGTTATTTCCGGATGCAGAGCCGAACCGTGCCCATAAGGCGTTAGCGAAGCTGGAAGCGGAAGGACGATTAAAGGCGGTTGTGACACAGAATATTGACGGACTGCACCAGAAGGCGGGCAGCAAGGAAGTGATGGAACTTCACGGTTCCGTACTGCGTAATTATTGTCAGCGATGCGGAAAGTTCTATGGCATTGAGGCGATCCTTCATTCGGAGGGAGTTCCGAAATGTGAATGCGGCGGAACGATCAAACCGGATGTGGTATTGTATGAGGAGGGGCTGGACCAGCACACCATTCAGCGGTCGGTCTATCATATTTCCAATGCAGATGTGCTGATCATTGGCGGAACGTCCCTGACTGTGTATCCTGCAGCGGGACTGATCGATTATTATAATGGAAATAAACTGGTGTTGATCAATAAATCCGTAACACCGATGGACAGCCGGGCAGATCTGGTAATCAGCGGCCCGATCGGAGAGATCCTGGGTGAGGCAGTCGGTGTCTAAGAGGGGAAAAAGAGTATGGTTTACGAAGTTGGCGATATCGTAAAATTAAAGAAAACGCATCCGTGCGGAAGTCAGGAATGGGAGATCCTGCGTGTGGGTGCAGATTTCCGGCTGAAATGCATGGGCTGCGGTCATATGGTCATGGTTACAAGACAGCTGGTGGAGAAGAATACCAGAGGTCTCAGAAAACCGGATGGAACCGTAGAAAAATAGCGAAAAAAGTATTAAAAAAAGTGCAGAATTTGTTGCAGAAAATGCTTGCAATTCCTGCACTTTTTTGCTATTATTATGTCCTGTGACATATTAAATCCTTGCTCTCGTAACTGAAGGCGAGGGCCAGAGACCACAAGGAGGAAAAAACAATGAACAAATACGAATTAGCAGTTGTTCTGAGCGCAAAGCTTGAAGATGAAGAGA
>SVDR01000084.1 GCA_015057755.1 Lachnoclostridium sp. | reverse complement strand
CCAGGAAAAAGGCGCTCACAACATCAACCTTGTCACTGCCACCCACTATCTTCCTTCTATTAAAGAAGCATTCGACCTGCTCGGCTCCAAACTGACCATTCCGGTTATCTACAACTGTGGAGGCTATGAACGCATGGAAACCATTCAGGAATATTCTGATTACATAGATATTTATCTGCCGGATCTAAAATATTATGATTCCGGACTGTCAGCAAAATATTCCAAAGCAAGGGATTATTTTACCCACGCATCCAAAGCAATTGAAGAAATGATCCGCCTTACCGGAGGTTTAACCTGGAATCGCCAAAACCCGGATCTCCTCGATCGCGGTGTGATCATCCGCCACATGGTACTTCCGGGAGCCAAAGACGATTCCATCCGCCTTCTTCACTGGATCAAGGATACACTTCCGGAGGGAAAATTTCTTGTCAGTCTGATGAGCCAGTATACTCCTTTCCACAAGAGCGCAGACTTCCCGGAAATTAACAGGCGCATTACGTCTTATGAATATCATAAAGTTCTGGATACAGCCATTGAGCTTGGATTGGTGCACGGATACATGCAGGAAAAAAGCAGTGCAAAAGAAGAATATACGCCTCCGTTTGATCTCAGCGGCGTATAGATATAAAAAGACAAATTTTAAGTGGGTACCGAAAATCTTTACTTTTTTTCGATACCCACTCTACATTTCGATGTTCATCGGTTATTTATTCTCCTTATACTTTCGTTTTGGTTTTTTATTTGGGGTTTATCTCTTTTACCAAATTTTTTTAAGGGAAATTTTTCTTTTTTTGTTCTTTTCTAATTCTTTACGAAATAGTTTTTAGAACTTTTTTCTTTTCTATATTAATTTTTTCTTTTTCACTCTGCCGGTTTTATCTGAATGTTCTTTTTTCTCTTTTCTTTTTCATATCGATTATTGTATTTATCTTATTGATACTTTCTCGTCATATCTTTAAGTAATATCATCTAATCTTTTTATTCATCTTTTTTCCGGTTTTGTGTTTGTCCTATGTTTAGTCTTTTAATTAAGGGAGTTTTAAAAGCTAAACGACATTTACGTTCTCGGTGGTCCGTACCTCCTTTTCTTAGATTTTGTTTTTTCTGTGTTTGTTTTTGTTGTCTTTATTATAGTGCAACACATTTGTTTTGTCAACTACTTTTTGCAAATATTTTTATTTTATTTTCCAATTATCAATTAATTGTCAAATTGTATGTAATTATTCAAACTATTTATTTTCTTCCCCAAAATGGGGATTTCATTTAGTAAATAAAATAGTATATCTGTAGAAAAACCATACTATCTCCAAATACGGTTGACTACCTTTGCTTCGATGCGATTTTATCCGACTGTAGTCGGTCGCGATAAGAGCATTTGCGACCTTTGTACAGTCGAAAATCTTTCGAAGTGCAGTCGTCCAACCTATCATTGGAGATAGTATGGGATTTTCTGAAGATACTTATATTATTACTAAATGAAATCCTTATTTAACCATCCTCACCTTATACACTCCCTGGATCTTCTCCAGATGCTTGATCGCTTCTGCATTTACAGAATCTTCCATATCAAGCAGCATGTAAGCGTACTGTCCGCGGCTCTTGTTCATCATATGGTTAATATTCAGACCGTCTGCCGCCAGAACACCTGTTACCTGGCTGATCATGTTCGGAATGTTGGCATGATGCACGGCGATTCTGGCCACATCGTGGCAGATGCCCATGTCACAGTTCGGATAATTGACGGAATTGCGGATATTGCCGTTTTCCAGATAATCTCTCAGCTCATCCACTGCCATCATAGCACAGTTTTCTTCTGACTCCTCGGTGGACGCGCCAAGATGTGGAATTGCGATCACGCCGTCCATAGAGACTGTTCTCTCGTTCGGGAAATCCGTCA
The DNA here is from genome assembly GCA_015057755.1 of Lachnoclostridium sp. The sequence goes on along the minus strand of SVDR01000084.1, from coordinate 5,947 downwards.
CGTATTTCTTTACTTTTCCACTCTTTAATGCCTCTTCCATATCGTCATCATTGACCAGAAGATCGCGGGCGAAATTCAGGATCACAACACCGTCTCTCATCTTTCCTATGGATTCTTTGCAGATCATGTGCTTGGTAGAATCCAGAAGCGGAACATGAATCGTAATATAATCGCACTCGCTGTAAATGGTCTCCACATCTAAAATATGTTTTACAGATCTGGAAAGCATCCAGGCTGCGTTGACGGAAATAAATGGATCGTATCCGTACACATCCATGCCAAGTCCGATCGCTGCATTGGCAACTTCACAGCCGATCGCACCGAGACCGATCACACCCAGTTTTTTTCCTTTGATCTCGCATCCGGCAAAGGCTTTTTTCCCTTTCTCTACCTTTTTCGCGATATCCGGCTCATCTTTCTGGCTGCGGCACCACTCAATACCGCCGACAATATCTCTGGAAGCCAGCAGAAGTCCTGCCAGCACCAGCTCTTTTACACCGTTCTTGTTTGCGCCCGGAGTATTGAACACCACGATGCCTTTCTCTGCGCATTTATCTAACGGAATATTGTTGACACCGGCTCCGGCTCTTGCGATCGCGTGGAGGTTTGCCGGAAGCTCCATCTCGTGCATAGATGCACTTCGCACCAAAATACCCTCAGCGTCTGCCGGACTTTCCACCAGCATATATTCCTCTGTCAATCGTTCCAGACCACAGTCTGCAATAGCATTTAGACAACAAATTTTTCTCATCCTGATGCGCCCCCTATTTTCCATATTTCGCTTCGAATGCCTTCATAAATTCAACAAGCTTTGCAACGCCTTCTTCCGGCATCGCATTGTAAATGCTGGCTCTCATACCGCCCACGGAGCGATGGCCTTTCAGATTTACAAAACCGGCTGCGTCTGCCTCTTTAACAAACAGAGCATCCATCTCCTTGTCGCCTGTTACGAACGGCACATTCATGATCGAACGGTCCTTTGGTGCAACCGTACCATGGAACAGCTGACTGTTATCCAGGAAATCATAAAGCATCTTCGCCTTGCGCTCATTTTTTTCTTTCATGGCCTCAAGACCGCCCTGAGCCTTGATCCATTTGAACACTTTTCCGCAGATATAAATTCCGTAACACGGAGGTGTGTTGTAAAGAGATCCCGCATCCGCCTGGATCTTGTACTGCAGGATCGTCGGTGTCTCCGGAAGCACATCGTCTGTCAGCAGGTCTTCACGGATGATCACGATCACCACGCCCGCCGGTCCGATATTCTTCTGAACACCGCCGTAGATCAGACCATACTTTTCCACATCCATCGGTTCGGAAAGGAAGCAGGACGATACATCGGAAACAAGAACCTTGCCCTTTGTATTTGGAAGTTCATGGAACTTGGTTCCGTAAATGGTATTGTTCTCACAAATATAAACGTAATCCGCATCCTCATCGATCGGAAGATCGGAGCAATCCGGAATATAGCTGAAGGTTTTATCTTCACTGGAAGCAAGCGCTGTGGACTTACCGTACTTCGATGCCTCTTTCCACGCTCTCTTCGCCCACTGGCCGGTAATAATATAGTTGCCCACACGATTTTTCATCAGATTTAACGGAACGGCCGCAAACTGCTGGTGCGCGCCTCCCTGCAGGAATAATACTTTATAGTTGTCCGGAATCTGCAGCAGATCGCGCAGATCCTGCTCTGCCGTTTCAATGATCTCCTCGAACGGTTTGGAGCGATGGCTCATCTCCATCACAGACATTCCTGTTCCGTTATAATCCAGCATTTCTGCTGCTGCCTCTCTCAAAACTTCCTCCGGAAGGACTGCCGGACCAGCTGAAAAATTATAGACTCTCATACTCGTTCTCCTCTCACGCTTTACTTTTGTCACGCGTTAAAATGTGTAATTGCGTCTATCCTACCACAGATATTATGCAAAATCAATAAAAAAGTGCAGGATTTTTTGACAAATCCCGCACTTTTCTTATTTTTAGATTCTTTCACAGATTAATTTGCCCATTTCAACGGTGCCAACCTGCGTCATTTCGTCTGCCATAATGTCTACCGTACGATAACCATCTGCCAGTACTTTTCTTACCGCATTTTCAATTGCATCCGCTTCTTTGTCCAGATCAAATGAGAAACGGAGCATCATCGCTGCCGAGAGGATCGTTGCGATCGGATTGGCAATGCCTTTTCCTGCAATGTCCGGAGCAGAACCGTGGCTCGGCTCATACAGGCCAAATTTGCCTTCGTTCAGGCTTGCAGAAGATAACATTCCGATGGAACCGGTGATCATGCTGGCTTCATCCGATAAAATATCGCCAAACATATTCTCGGTTAAGATCACATCAAACTGTCCCGGGTTCATAACGAGCTGCATCGCACAGTTATCTACCAGCATATTTTCCAGCGTAACCTCCGGATAATCTTTGGCCACTTCTGCAACCACTTTTCTCCAGAGTCTGGAGGAATCCAGCACATTGGCCTTGTCCACGCTGGTCACTTTTTTCTTTCTCTTCATGGCAATATCAAATGCCTTTAACGCCACACGGCGGATTTCATTTTCATTGTATACCAGAGTGTCTGTCGCCTGCATCACACCGTTCACTTCTTCTGTGTGACGTTCGCCGAAATAAAGTCCTCCGGTCAGCTCACGAACGATCACCATATCAAAACCGTCACCGATGATCTCCTTTTTCAGCGGACACGCTTCATCCAGTCCGTCATACAGATAGGCCGGGCGAATGTTTGCGAACAGATTTAACCCCTTACGGATCGCCAGAAGACCCGCTTCCGGCCTCAGGTTCGGTGCCACATCATACCAGCGGGAATTGCCCACATTGCCTCCTACAGCGCCCAGAAGCACGGAATCGCTGGCTTTTGCCGTCGCCAGTGCTTCCTCCGTCAGTGGAACACCATACGTATCGATGGAAATACCGCCCATCAAAACTTCCTCATAATGAAACTTATGTCCGTATACCTCGCCCACGCGGTCTAATACTTTTTTCGCTTCCGTCACGATCTCCGGTCCGATTCCGTCGCCTGAAATAGTTGCAATTCTATATTCCATGATGATTCCTCCGTTTGCATCTTGTTTTCTAAAATCATCTTATCCTATCCGGAGGCATTTTGCAATTATAACCAAACCGGGCAACTATATCGGTTTTCTATTCCTTTTATAACTGTAAGTTATTAAATAAAAAAAGTAACAAAAACGTCCTGCTGTAAGGATTTTCGGAGGTATCCTAAAAAACAAAAAGAACGTTTTTGTTACGGTGTAATCATAACATGAACGTTCTTTTCACGCCCCACCTTTTCGGGTAGTTTTTTTCGTATCCCCCACCCGATAGCTGGAGCCTATTATTTCTTATGGAGTTCTGCCCAATAAGCGTATTCACTCTTCTTCGACATCTCCATTGCATTTTTCAATTCCACACGGTTCTTGATCTCAAGCTTTTTATAAATATTCGCCAGATGATACTTGACTGTATTAGAACTGATGAACATCTGAGCCGCTATCTCATCATTCTTATACCCGAGAGCAGCCAGACGAGCTACCGCCTGCTCTTTTTCTGTCAGCGGTTCTTTGAACACAGACTCCGACATAACCGCACGAATCCCCTCTAATTTCAGCGGGTACTCCTTGGAAAACCTTCGGTAACCCTCTATGGACATCTTGCCCATCGGTTCAAGCACGGGAATCAGGCTTTCTCCCAGTGTCGGGAAGAATTCTGCACCAAACAGCCATAAACGGTCCGGAGCGAGGCATCTGACTGCTTCTCTCAGGTATCTGACCGTACGCTCCTGATCTCCGATCTCGCTCCACGCACCGGCTTTATACAGCCAGAGGTAACTTTCATACAGCAGCGTTTGATCCAGACCATACAGTTTTGCAGCAATATCCACACTGTTGATCACACGGTAAAAGTCTGCATCATACAACAGATATTCCGTATATGTGAACCATACAAGCGGAAACGCAGCATGGCTTACACGGTCTTCCACCAGGCGATACCGGCCTTCATCGGATATCGCACCAAATTTTCCATTCTGAATCCAACGCGGGACTCCGGACATCACGCCTACCGACATCTGGATCTTGCTCTTAATGCAGGACGCCACCTCACGGATCACACGGTCTTCATGATTCTGCATACCGCATATAAACGTAAGAGACTGATTCCACATGACAGGATCACTCAAATGGATCGCCAGACGTGCCTTGTATTCCGCTACGCAAATTTGATCCAGCACATTTCCACATTTTTTCGCGCTTCCTTCTGCCTTCAAAAGGAAACTCTGCGCCTTCTCAAATTCTGCCCGGTAAAATGCAAGCTGAGCATAGTACAGCTGATCACAGCGGCTGACACCGTCCAACAGCGAAGCGTACAGTTCCATCATGCGCTCCAGCTGCTCTCCGATCCGGTCTGCCGTACCAGGCTCTTTTAAAAATAAGAATAACGGGCCGTAAACAGCCGTGTAGAAACAAGTGACACCCGGTATCACTTTGGAATGTCCCTCGATCAACGTTCTGGCTTTCTCCAAATACGGGATCGCCTGCTCCGGCTCCAGAAACCAGCGCATCGACATCAGCAGATTCCATTCGCCTTCCAGATCCGGAAACAGCTCTGGCTGATCCAGTTCTCTGCGTACTTCTGCCAGCTGCTCCACCAGCGTTTCCACATCTCGTTCTTTTATACTCTGAAGTGCTCTTTTCAGCATGCAAAAGAGTTCCTCATATGTACACACAAATATACCCCTCTCTGTGCGTGTCAGTCTCCAAACACCCGGAAACTGTTAGTTCTCACTGGCAAACATATGTAAATTCAGCGTCTTTGACAAATATTCCAGCATATTCTGGCCTGCAATACTATTGCCCTTCTCATCGAGAGCCGGACCGTAAATACCGATACCCATACGTTTCTCAACGACAGCAAGAATACCGCCGCCTACACCGCTCTTGGACGGAATTCCGACACGAACCGCAAATTCACCGGAACCGTCGTACATACCACAGGTCAGCATAATAGACTTAACCAGTCTTACAGCCTCTGCATCCATCAGGCGGACACCAGTCTCCGGATGTCTTCCGCCGCTCGCCATAACCAGACCAAGATTTGCCAGGCTTTCGGCTGTCACACTCAGAGAACACATCTTTGTATATAATCTTAAAGTTTCTTCTACGTCTGCATCAATGATGCCTTTACTCTGCAATAAATATCCTATCGCACGGTTTCTCGCACAGTGACTCATCTCAGACTCGAATACCTTTTCATCTATCACAATGCCCGGATCCATGCACACACGTCTTGCATACGCCAGCATATCCTCAAACGTTACCTCCGGCACCAGATATCCGATCGTCGCGATCGCTCCCGCATTGATCATCGGATTGAACGGTTTATCGTCTGCCATATCCAGCTTTAAAAGGGAGTCAAATGCGTCGCCGGACGGTTCCATACTCATCTTTTCAAATACACGCTCATATCCCAAACGTTCTAACGCAAACGCCAGGGAAATAACTTTTGAAATACTCTGGATCGTAAAACGTTTCTTTGTGTCTCCAGCTGTATAACGGTCACAAGATTTCGTGATCACACAGACACCGAGATCATGCTTATCCGCTCTCGCAAGTTCCGGAATATAAGATGCACATTTACCTTGCTCAATATGTTTTTTTCCAATCTCAAGAGCCTCTGCTAATACTTTTTCCATCTCCATGCCCTCTTTCTATGTAAAATAATCGGTCTTTTCCGTAGCCTATATTATAACATATTCTTAACAATCTGCAAAGAAAAAAGGCAGCCCGGAAATAAATTCCGGACTGCCAGACTGTAGACAAAGTAAAAAGCTACAAATAGCCCATGCATATTTAAGTATAAAAATGCATGGGCGGTATATTATGTAATTAAGTTTTGGAAATACCAAAAGCATCTCTTCGACGAAATTGGAATT
>SVDR01000006.1 GCA_015057755.1 Lachnoclostridium sp. | reverse complement strand
TCCGAGCATCTTGGTCTTCCGGTAATCAGCTACGCTCAGGACATCAAGATCGAGGGCGACAGCGTTATCGTTCAGAGACAGTATGACGACAGATATCATATCGTTAAAGCTAAAATGCCGTGCTTAGTTACAGCTCTTGCAGAGTTAAACGAGCCGCGTTACATGACTCCGGGTGGAATCTTCGATGCATATAAGAAAGATATCACTGTTTGGGGCAGAAAAGATCTGAAAGATGTTCTTGATTCCAACCTTGGTCTTAAGGGATCTCCGACTCAGATCGCAAAAGCTTCCGATAAGGTAAGAAAAGGTGCTGGTGAGAAGGTTGTTCTTGATCCGACAGCATCTGTTGACTACATCGTAGGCAAACTTACAGAGAAGCATGTACTTTAATCTAAAGAAAGTGGTGAATAGTGATGAGCTTAGCAGAATATAAGGGTGTATATGTCTTTGCGCAGCAGGTAGATAACGAAGTAAGCAGCATTGCTTTAGAGTTAATCGGTAAAGGTAAAGACTTAGCAAAAGATTTAGATACTACTGTTACAGCAGTTTTAATTGGTCATAACGTAATGGGTCTTACAGAAGTACTTGGTGAGTACGGTGCAGACAAAGTTATCGTTGTTGACGATCCGGAGTTAAAAGAGTACAGAACAGAGCCGTATACACACGCTCTTACATCTGTAATCGAAGAGTTCAAACCGGACATCTGCTTAATCGGTGCTACAGCAATCGGCCGTGACCTTGGCCCGCGTGTATGTGCACGTGTTCATACAGGTCTTACAGCTGACTGTACACAGCTTGATATCGGTGATTTCCCGATCAACCCGCAGCCGGGTAGAGAGACAAAGCACAACCAGCTTCTCATGACTCGTCCGGCATTCGGCGGTAACACAATCGCAACAATTGCTTGTCCGGAGTTCCGTCCGCAGATGGCAACTGTTCGTCCGGGTGTTATGCAGAAAGCTGAAAGAGTTATCGGCAGAAAAGCTGAAATCATCGAGTTCAATCCGGGCTTCGTTCCGAACGAGAAATATACAGAAATCCTTGAGATCGTTAAGGAAGTTTCCAACGTTGCTGATATCATGGATGCTACAATCCTCGTATCCGGTGGTCGTGGCGTAGGCAGCGCAGAGAACTTCAAACTCCTTCAGGATCTCGCAGACGCTATTGGCGGTACAGTATCCTGCTCTCGTGCAGTTGTAGACGCTGGTTGGATGCCGAAGGATCTTCAGGTTGGTCAGACAGGTAAGACTGTTCGTCCGCACGTATACTTCGCTATCGGTATCTCCGGTGCTATCCAGCACGTGGCTGGTATGGAAGAGTCTGATATCATCGTTGCTATCAACAAAGATGAGACAGCTCCGATCTTCGATGTAGCTGACTACGGTGTAGTAGGCGACCTCAACAAGATCCTTCCGGTTCTTACACAGAAAATTAAAGAAGTAAAAGCAGCTAACTAATTCCTAGTGGATGCAAGGCCCCCAGATCGATTTTTGGTCTGGGGGCTTCTTTGTGTGATTTCATCACATACATATGCTCTTCATCTTTGTATAATAAAGCCATAAAGAAGAGAATAAAATAATCTTTGAAATAAACATTCGAATTGGTAAAAGGAGGAAGATGTATGTACGCTAGATTTGATGAAAGCCTTAGAACAGGAAATGTAATGATTGATGAGCAGCACAGAGAGTTAATTGAGAAGATCAACCAGTTGGTTCAGTCCTGCGAACAGGGACGTGAAAAGGTGAAAGCAATTAAGATGCTTCACTACCTGGCTGATTATACAGACTTCCATTTTAATGAGGAAGAAAAGCTGCAGGAAAAAATTGAGTATCCGGGACTTGCAGAGCACAGACAGAAACATGAGGATTTCCGCAGAGCAGTCGGAGAATTGTTTGAAATGTTAGAAGAAGAGGAAGGTCCATCCGACCGATTCGTAGAAGCAGTACACAGAAATGTGACAGAGTGGCTGTATGGACATATCAAAGGGTTTGATGTGTCGGTTGCAAGTTATATGCATATGAAGAATATGCCGGAGATGTTGTAAATTGTGTATTTGATTGAGTAAATAAAATAGAATATCTGTAGGAAAACCATACTATCTCCAAATACGGTTGACTACCTTTGCTTCGATGCGATTTATCCGACTGTAGTCGGTCGCGATAAAAGCGTTTGCGACCTTGATACAGTCGAAAATCTTTCGAAGCGCAGTCGTCTAACCTATCATTGGAGATATGTATGGTTTTTCTATCAGATACTATATTTATTTACCAATCGAAATCCACTTGTATTTTACCAACCATCAAGTTCCAGTTCTTTTGTGAGTTTGCAGCTAATAATTGTATTTTATTTAGTGGATAATATAAAGTTCTGATAGAAAATCCCATACTATACTCAAATCTTTGGCTAAACGACTGCGCTTCACAAGTTTTGCGCCCTTACAGAGGTCGCAAGCGATTTTATCGCGACCGTCGTAAGGGCGGATAAAACGCAGTGAAGCAAAGGTAGTCAGCCTAATTTGAGATAGTATGGGATTTTCTGCAGATACTTATATTATTACTAAATAAAATCCACTATTTATTTGCCTCAATTTCAGCCATCTTCATCGCACGAACTTTTAACGGAAGACCGAAGAGTGTGATGAAACCAGTTGCATCGTGGTGGTCGTAAAGGTCACCAGTTGTGAAGGATGCAAGGGATTCGCTGTATAAGGAGTACGGAGATGTTGTACCGGCTTTGATGATGTTGCCTTTGTAAAGTTTGAATTTAACTTCACCTGTTACAACGTTCTGTGTGGACTCAACGAATGCCTGAACTGCCTCGCGGAGCGGTGTGAACCATTTTCCTTCGTAAACGATCTGAGCCATCTTGTTGCCCATATCTTTCTTAACTTCCATAGTTGCACGGTCAAGAACCAGTTCTTCTAACTGTTTCTGAGCTTCCATGAGGATTGTTCCGCCCGGTGTCTCGTATACGCCGCGGGATTTCATACCAACAACGCGGTTCTCAACGATATCACAGATACCGATACCATGCTTGCCGCCCAGCTCATTGAGCTTACGGATGACATCGGAAACTTTCATCTGCTCGCCGTTTACGCTTGTCGGAACACCTTTTTCGAATGTCATTGTAACATACTCGCCTTCGTCCGGAGCTTTTTCCGGGGAAACGCCGAGAACAAGAAGGTGATCATAGTTCGGCTCGTTTGCCGGATCTTCTAACTCAAGACCTTCATGGCTGATGTGCCATAAGTTACGGTCACGGCTGTAGCTGTTGCTTGCGGAGAACGGAAGGTCGATACCATGCTGGTGGCAGTATTCGATCTCGTCTTCACGGGACTGCATGGTCCAAACGTCTGTCATTCTCCACGGAGCGATGATCTTGAGGTCCGGAGCGAGAGCCTTGATACCAAGTTCGAAACGGATCTGGTCATTACCTTTACCTGTAGCGCCATGGCAGATTGCTGTAGCGCCTTCTTTTCTTGCAACTTCTACAAGACGTTTTGCGATAGCCGGACGAGCCATGGAAGTACCTAAGAGGTATTTGTTCTCATATACTGCGCCTGCCTGTACGCACGGGATGATATAGTTGTCGCAGAAATCATCTACGATATCTTCAATGTATAATTTTGTAGCGCCGGATAATTTCGCTCTCTCTTCGAGACCGTCCAGCTCGCTGTCCTGACCACAGTCGATGCAGCAGCAGATTACATCATAATCAAAATTTTCTTTTAACCACGGAATGATAGCTGTTGTATCAAGACCGCCGGAATACGCTAAAATAACTTTCTCTTTCATAATGAAACCTCCGAAACTTTATCTTTGTGTGAATAAACTCACGAATCACGCACATAAATATCATGCCTAATAAATATACATCTGCTATACAGAAAAGTCAAGATATATTTTCATAAATATTAATATGAAATGTATAATATGCATGAATAATGTATAAATGCAATTTGATACATCAGTTGACAAAAGTGCGGAAAGAGAAGATAATAGAAGTCGGAGGATATGCTTATGAAAGTTGATTTATTAATTAAAAATACAGAGATCGTAGATGGAACAGGAAAGCTTTCGATGATCGGTGCGGTTGCAGTAAAAGATGGAAAGATCTGTAAAGACGGAGAGGTTTGGGAAAGTGATCAGGTGATTGACGGAACCGGACTGGTTCTGGCTCCGGGATTTATTGATGTTCATTCTCATGGCGATTTCGTAGCAGGACATGATTATGGAAGATTATGCAAAATCTCTCAGGGAATTACAACAGAGATCGCAGGTCAGTGCGGAAGCAGCTGTTTCCCGGTTACGCCGGAATCGAAAAAGCTTCTGTTGGCAAATGCAAATATTGTCGGAAAGCAGATTGAAGAAAACATTGATCGATTTACCAATCTGGCAGGTTATAAAGAGTATTTGAGAGAGAGCTGTCTTTCTTCTAATATTATGATGTTTATGGGACACTCGGCTTTGCGACTGGCAGTTCTCGGAACTTCGGATGCAAAACCGGATGCAGCGCAGCTGGCAAAGATGCGTGAATTGCTGGAAGAAGCCATGAAGGAAGGTTGTCTGGGTCTCAGCACCGGATTATTCTATCCGCCGAGTGCTTATGCAGATGTGGATGAGATTTCTGCACTCTGCGAAATCGTGGCGAAATACAATGGAATCCATGCGACTCATATTCGAAATGAGGGTTCCGGCGTGTTAAAATCCCTGGAAGAGGTGTTAGAGGTTTCCAGAAGGACAGGCGTGCGATTGAATATTTCTCATCACAAAGTATGCGGCAGAAAGAACTGGGGAATGTCCAAGGATACACTGGCGCTTTTGAATCAGGCACGAGAGGAAGGCATTACCGTAACGATGGATGTTTATCCGTATCTGGCGTCCATGACGAAGCTGGGAGCCTGCATTCCGACGGAGTATTTTAACAAGGGCGTTGCATGGCTTCAGGCGGAACTGGTAAAACCGGAACTTCGTGCAGAGATCAAGGAAAAGATGGAGCAGTATGAGGATGGACGTTACCGCCAGTGCGGTGGTTTTTCCGGAGTCATGGTTGGTGTTTGTCCGTCCAGACCAGAGGCAGACGGTAAATTTATTTCTGATTTCGCAAAAGAAATCGGAGAAGATCCGTTTGAACTGTTTTTTGATATGATCGTAAAAGACGGCGGAAAGGTCAATGCGATTTATTTTACTATGTGTGAAGAGGATTTAGACCGCATTGTATCAGATCCGCATACGATGATCGGAACAGACGGTCTTGTGGCCAGTCTTGAGGGAAAGACACATCCGCGTGGCTGGGCAAGCTTCCCGCGTGCGATCCGTCTGTTTGTGAGAGAGAAGAACTTATTCTCACTGGAAACCATGATCTACAAGATGACTGGACTGCCGGCTTTCACTTATGGATTGAAGAAAAAGGGACGTATCGCTGCAGGATATGATGCAGATCTGATACTGTTCGATAAAGAGAAGATCGGAGACGCAGCCGATTTTGTAAACAGCAATCGAATCAGCGATGGAATCAAGATGGTGATCGTTGACGGAAAGATTGCATATCATGACGGAAAATTGACAGAAGAATGCCCTGGTAAATGGATCGGGGCCGGAGGCAGAAGATGAGTACAAAAGAAGAATTTCTAGCGGGAGTCAAGGGCGGTATCCCGATCGCCCTTGGATATCTCCCTGTTTCGTTTACATTTGGACTGATCGCAGTTTCAGGCGGTCTTCCTATCTGGGTCGCATGTTTGATTTCTCTGACTAACCTGACAAGTGCCGGTCAGTTTGCGGGAACAAGTTTGATCTTTGCAGGTGCTGGTTACATGGAGATCGCGATGACAACATTGGTTATTAACCTTCGTTATATGCTGATGTCCTTGTCGCTGAGTCAGAAGATTGATAAGAGTGTGTCCCTGTTGGATCGCATGATCTTTGGCTATGCGGTAACGGATGAAACGTTTGTTGTAGGATCTTTAAGAGAAGGAAAACTTCGCAGACCGTTTTTATTTGGTTTGATCACACTTCCGATCCTGGGATGGAATGCAGGAACTTTGCTGGGAGCATGCATTTCCTCAGTGCTTCCGACAGCGCTTCAAAATGCATTTGGAATTGCGCTGTATGGTATGTTTATTGCGCTGATCATTCCGACGGCGAGAGATTCTGCAAACGTATTGAAGATTATTTTAATGGCAGTGGCTATGAACTGTGTGCTGACGTATGTTCCGCTGTTTGCCTTTATTTCTTCCGGTTTCCGAATCATCATTTCAACAATTTTCGGTGCCGGACTGGGAGCTGTTTTATTCCCTAAGGAATATCCGGAGGATGAAATGGAGAACCTGGAATCAGACGGAAAGGAGGCGAAGTAATATGCAGATGGAGCGTGTAATGATCAGCATTGCGGTCATGGCAATTGTGACTTATCTGGTGCGTGTTGCTCCGCTGACACTTTTCAGAAAGCAGATCAAGTCAAAATATATTCGTTCATTTTTAGACTATACACCGTTTGCGGTGTTGGGTGTTATGACATTTCCGGATGTATTTACATCGACGGGAAGTGTGTATTCTGCGATTGCCGGAACGATCGTGGCTTTGATTCTTGCCTATAAGAACAAAGGCATTGTGACCTGTTCCTGTGCGGCGATCGCGGTGGTTTACTTGGTGGAGAGCTTCTTATTATAGAAGAAAGACCGGAGGTGCAAAGCGTATGATTACATTAAAAGGTGCAGAAGTATCGGCAAAACTTAAAATTCAGGTGCAGGAAATGATGGAAACCATGAACGGTCGTGTACCGACTGCAGCCATTGTGCGTGTGGGTGAGCGTCCGGACGATCTTTCTTATGAAAGAGGTGTGATCAAAAAAATCGTATCCTTTGGTATGGAGGCGAAAACATATGCATTTCCGGCGGAGATTTCCGAAGCGGAATTTTTAGAGGAATTCAGGAAGATCAATGCAGATGATGCCATTGACGGTATTTTATTATTTATGCCGCTTCCAAGGCATATGAATGGAAAGCTGTTTGAGGCAGCGATCGATCCGGTAAAAGATCTGGACGGGATCAGCCCGGTCAACCGTGCAAAAGTGTTTGCAGGCGAGGCAGACGGTTTTGCACCTTGCACGGCAGAGGCAGTCATTGAGGTGCTGAAAGCATTTGATATCTCGATGGCAGGAAAACGTGCGGTGGTCGTTGGACGCAGCATGGTTGTAGGAAGACCTCTTTCTATGCTGTTTTTGAAAGAGAATGCAACAGTAACGGTTTGCCATACCAAAACTGCAGATTTGCAGGCGGAATGCAGACGCGCCGAGATCCTGGTTGCGGCAGCCGGAAAAGCCGGAATGCTGGATAAAGATTATGTGGCAGCCGGCGCGGTTGTCATTGATGTCGGCATCAATGTAGATGAAAATGGAAAGCTTTGCGGAGATGTGAAGTGGGACGGTCTGGAAGAGGCGGCATCTGCTGCAACTCCGGTACCGGGCGGTGTCGGAGCCGTGACGACAGCGGTACTCTGCAAACATTTGGCACAGGCAGCTTTAAGACGACGCGGATAGCTCTGCGAATGGATTGGAATAAGAACCTCCCGGGCATGGAATACTAGCAGTAATTCATGTTCAGGAGGTTTTTTATGTGGGGAATTCTTGTGGCACTGGCTTCCGGTGCTCTTATGAGCCTGCAGGGCGTATTTAATACAGAAGTGACGAAACAAAGCAGTATATGGGCGGCGGCCGGCTGGGTGCAGGCGACAGCATTTTTGACTTGTGTGGCACTGTATTTTTTTAATGGACGCGGCGAGATTATGAGCATGTTTTCCATGGATAAAAAATACATGCTGCTCGGCGGTGTGATGGGAGCGTTCATTACCTGGACGGTGATCAAAAGCATGGATGGACTGGGACCGGCGAAGGCGACCCTGCTGATCGTGGTAACCCAGATTCTGGTTTCTTACCTTGTTGAGGTGTTTGGATTGTTTGGGGTAGAGAAGGTCGGTTTTGAATGGAGGAAGCTTCTGGGCGCTGCAATTGCGATCGGAGGGATCATCATCTTCCGCTGGTAGAGTTTGGCGAAAGTTTTCAAAAATAGTCTTGTTTTTCGCAGTAGGTTTCGATAGAATAGAGGAAGGCAGAACAATATCTCCTGAACATAAGACAGGAGGTATATCAGATGAAAACTATTTGGAAGAGATATGGAAAGATCGTTGTGGCCGCGGTGTTTTTGACCGTGGCCGGACTTTACTACGGATTTGTTGTGCGAAGAGAGGAACTGATCCGGCTTGGACGAGAGGAAAGCCGGATACAGAACGTGCTGGAGAAGCCCGGTATTTCTCTGGCAGAGCCGGAACCTCTATCAATAGAAACGCAGGCAGATCCGCCCATGATCTACGTACATATTTGCGGAGAAGTGAATAAGCCCGGAGTGTATGAACTGCCCGAAGGAAGCAGGATTTTTGAGGCAGTCGAAGCGGCAGGGGGCTTTACGGAAGAAGCGGCTGAGGCCAGTCTGAATTTGGCGCAGGTAATTTCTGACGAGGCACAGATCGTGATCCTCACCATGGAAGAGGCAGAAGAAAAAGCTCGGATGGAGAGGGAGCAGGCAGCCGGTATCGTAAACATAAATACCGCTTCCAAAGAACAGCTGATGACGTTAACCGGGATTGGAGAATCCCGTGCGGAAGACATTATCCGCTATCGGAGTGAATCCGGCGGTTTTCAGTCCATCGAAGAGATTATGAATGTGCCCGGAATCAAAGAATCCGCGTACTTGAAGATAAAAGACAGCATTACAGTTTGAGTGGAGGTAGAAATGGCAAAAGTTCTGGTTGTTGATGATGAGAAATTAATCGTGAAGGGAATTCGTTTCAGCCTGGAGCAGGAGGGAATGGAAGTTGACTGTGCGTATGATGGTATAGAAGCAATTGAAAAAGCAAAGGCGAATGAATATGATGTGGTGTTGCTGGATGTGATGCTCCCGGGCCATGATGGTTTCGAGGTATGCCAGGCAATCCGTGAATTTTCCGAGATGCCGATCATTATGCTGACTGCAAAAGGCGGAGATATGGACAAGATCCTTGGTCTGGAATATGGTGCGGATGACTACATTACAAAGCCGTTCAACATTCTGGAAGTAAAGGCGAGAATTAAAGCGATCATGCGCAGAAACTCCAAGAAGTCCGCAAAGGCATCAAAACCGGAAAATAATATGCTCGTCCGCGGAGATCTGAAGTTAGACCGCGAAGGCCGCAGAGTCTTTATTCAGGAAAAGGAGATCAATCTGACAGCCAAAGAATTTGACCTTCTGGAACTGTTGGTGACAAATCCAAACAAAGTTTACAGCCGCGAGGCACTGTTAAACTATGTCTGGGGCAATAAAGCATCTGATAATGGTGATGTGCGTACAGTCGATGTGCATGTAAGAAGACTGAGAGAGAAAATCGAACCGAGTCCGAGTGATCCTAAGTATGTGCATACGAAGTGGGGCGTGGGATACTTCTTCCGCGCGTAGCATAGAAACGTGAAAAATGGTGGTTCCTAAATTGTATCATGCATGAATGAAAACAATGAGGGAGCTGCCATTTCCTTTTACCCATTAATAATTCTGAAAAGAGAGGAAGAAAATCATTGCCAATTAATCGAAAAACATGTACGATGTAGGGTGAAAATGTAACCAGATGCAGTAAGAAAGGCAGCATATTATGATTGATATTCTGATTAGACCGGTTAGACCGGAAGATTTAAATATGGTAACAGAAGTAGAGGCAGTTTGTTTTCCGGCTGCGGAGGCGGCAACAAGGGAATCTTTCGTACAGAGAATCGCGACATTTCCGGAATGCTTTTTTGTGGCAGAACATGATGGAAAGGTCATCGGATTTATTAATGGATGTGCGACGGATGAGCGTACGATCCGTGATGAGATGTTCGAGGACAGCTCTTTACATAAGGTGGATGGCTGCTATCAGAGCATCTTTGGATTGGATGTGATTCCGGAGTATCAGAGACAGGGAATTGCCGCAAAGCTTATGAATCATTTGATAGAAAATGCAAGGGAGAAAGGACGCAAAGGACTAATCCTTACATGCAAAGACAAACTGATCCATTATTATGCGAAGTTTGGTTATAAAAATCTTGGTGTATCCGCCTCTGTGCATGGCGGAGCGGTCTGGTATGACATGCTGTTAGAATTTGAGGTATAGCGATGAAAATTACAATTGTAACGGTAGGAAAGATTAAAGAAAAATATTTCACAGATGCGATCGCGGAATATTCCAAACGATTGAGCCGCTACTGCAAGCTGGAGATTATCCAGGTGGCTGATGAGAAGACTCCGGACGGAGCCAGCGAGGCACTGGAAAATCAGATTAAGGATAAAGAGGGAGAGCGAATCTTATCCAACATCAAGGACGGAAGCTACGTGGTTGCTCTCGCAATTGACGGTCAGATGCTGGATTCTGAGCAGTTGGCAGACAAGATTGAAAAATGGGGTGTGTCCGGAATCAGTCAGATCGTATTCGTGATCGGCGGTTCTTTAGGTCTTTCCAAGGCAGTTCTGAATCGTGCAGATTATAAATTAAGCTTTTCCAAGATGACATTTCCGCATCAGTTGATGCGCGTGATCCTGCTGGAGCAGATTTATCGCGGATTCAGGATCATTGCAAATGAACCGTATCATAAGTAAGTGTTTACAAACAGCCGTCATTATTGCGAGTAATGGCGGCTGTTTTCTTTTGTCCTTGAAAATCTGATGACACAGACCAACAAGGGCAACATCATAAAATTCGCATAAGAACTAGTGTTCACAGTACTCAAAAGTACATTTTGTGGTATGATAAGAGATATAGAAATTTGAATGAGCGAAAGGGAGGTCTGGGAAAATGAAATTTCAGTCTATGCAGTTCAAAGATAAACTTGGTCGGGAAGTCGTTTTAAGAAATGCGGAAGCAGAAGATGCGGCGGCTTTAATTGAGTATCTGAAAACAACGACAGCCGAAACGCCTTATTTAATCAGAGAGCCCGAAGAAGTCACAATAACGCTTGAGCAAGAGAAGAAGTTCATTGCAAGCAAGATAGAAGAAGAGAGAGAATTGTTATTGATTGCTACTATTGACGGGAAACATATCGGAAATTGTTCGCTCATGGGTATCATGCCATACAGAAGATATGAGCATCGATGCGAACTTGCTATTGCACTCTATCAAGAATATTGCGGCTGCGGTATCGGAAAGGTAATGATGGAGACCGTTCTTGAGGTGGCTAAAAAGGCTGGATTTGAACAGGCAGAACTGGAAGTCATTTCTGATAACTATAACGCAATTGCACTGTATCGGAAATTGGGATTTGAAAAATACGGAACATTCCCCAATAACATGAAATATTCAGATGGAACTTATGCAGACGCGGACTGGATGATGAAGAAATTATAAATTGTATAGGGAGAGGGCTGGTGATTTGAATGAGAAATCCTCGTAAAGATTTATTGTGTCAGGCAATCAAAAAATACATAGCCGGTCTGATCTGTGTGGCGGTTTTATTGTTTTTGCCGGCAGGAACCATTGCGTACCTTAATGGCTGGCTGTTTATCGGGCTGTTATTTATTCCTATGTTTTTCCTGGGAATCGTATTGTTTCTAAAAGCACCGGAATTATTGGAGAAGCGTTTGCAGAGCAAAGAAACGGAGAGTGAGCAGAAACTGGTGATCGGCGGTTCTTTGCTGATGTTTTTGGCGGGATTTATTTTGTCTGCATTAGACTTTCGATTTGGTTGGAGCCATGTGGCAAGACCGATTGTTGCGGTCGCTTCGCTGATTCTTCTGGCGTCTTATGGCTTATATGCTGAAGTTATGAGAGAAAATGCATACCTTTCGAGGACGATTGAAGTGCAGGAGGATCAAAAAGTCATCGATACGGGACTGTATGGAATCGTAAGGCATCCGATGTACTTTGCTACAGTTTTATTGTTCTTGTCGATTCCGGTGGTTCTGGGGTCTTGGATCGGTTTTCTGATCTTTTTGGTATGTCCGTTTTTATTAGTAAAGAGGATTAAGAATGAAGAACAAGTTTTGGAAGATGGCCTGGCAGGATACAAGGAGTATAAGCAGAAGGTTCGGTATCGTATGATACCGTTTATATGGTAATGATCATGTATGTTTTTTAATATGAAAGGAGATTTTATGAACACATTAGACACAATCCGTTCCAGAAGAAGTATTCGTAAATACAAAGCCGGAGTGAGCATTCCGAAGGAAGATATCAAACAGATTTTGGAAGCTGCAATGATGGCGCCAAGTGCATGCAACACCCGTCCATGGGAATTTGTTGTGGTAGAAAGTCGGGAAAAACTGGATGCGATCATGGCAGTTCATCCGTACGTATCGATGTTAAAAACGGCATCTCTGGCAATCATTGTTTGTGCGAAGCCGGAAGTACAGCATGGCATCTGCCTAGAATATTTCCCTCAGGACTGCGGTGCAGCAACCCAGAATATTCTCCTGGCATCGGCAGAACTTGGTTATGGCACTTGCTGGTGCGGTGTCTATCCGCAGGTGGAACGTATTGAAGCAGTACGTGATATTATTGGTGTAGAAAGCACTCCGTTTGCAGTTGTTGCGCTTGGTGTGGCGGATGAAGCGCCGGCTGCCCGCGGATTTTTTGATGAGAAACGTGTGAAGTGGATCTAATTTGCAGAAGTTTTTAGATGTGGAAACAGCGTTCTTTTTGTGATAGAATGTGGTGAGATGCATCGAAAAGGAGTATTTTTATGTTATTAATGAAGGCGAAAGAATTATTGGAATCCGGCGGTTATACATGTGTGCTTACAGACGGAGACGCTGTGCATACATCGACTCTCCGCGGAGTCAGACCGCTGGTACAGTTTTTGAGAAGCGGAGCCATCCCGGCTGGTTTTTCTGCGGCTGATAAAGTGATCGGAAAAGCGACCGCGTATCTTTATGTATTGTTAGGCGTTCGTGAGATTTATGCTCAGGTGATCAGCGAGCCGGCAGTAGGCGTGTTAAAGGAAAATGGAATTCATGTTCAGTACGGCCAGATGGTTTCCAATATCATTAACCGCAAGGGAGACGGAATCTGTCCGTTTGAGGCGGCTGTTATGGAGATCACAGATCCTGCGGACGCGTATGAGGCGATTTTACGCAAGATGCAGGAAATGAATATTCCGATCGAATAGAGGAGAATCTGAAGGAGCATTTGGTGCCATGGATTTATTGAAGGATAAAATTCGTCCGATTTATTTCAAATATCTGGCAGCGGCTTCCGGAAGTGCGATGGTGGGCTGTGTATTTGGAATGATCGATGCGATGATGGTAGGAAAATACCATGGACCGACGGGCAATGCGGCGTTAGCGGTGTTCAATCCTCTCTGGAGTATTGTTTACAGTCTTGGTTTTCTGGCCGGAATCGGCGGCTCTGTCCTGTTTGCAACGAGCCGCGGAAAAGGTGATGAAAAGGAAGCGCAGCAGTATTTTACCTTGTCGATCATTTACGGTATTGTCCTGTCAGCACTTGCCATGCTCGGAATCGGTCTGTTTTATGAGCCGATGTTCCGATTTTTTGGAGCAGACGACGAATTGCTGATTTTGACGAGGCGGTATTTGACACCGATCTTTTTTGTGATCCCGTGCTGTGTGTTCAATAGTATTTTGTCAGCGTATCTTCGCAATGACGGAAATCCGGATCTGGCGACGAAGGCGGTAATCATCGGTGGTATTTTTAATGCCATCGGTGATTATGTTTTTGTTTTTGTGCTGGACATGGGAATTTTGGGAGCAGGAGTGGCGACCATGATCGGTCAATACATAGCAATTGCAGGTATGATGCTGCATTTTATCGGAAAGAACAATACCCTGCGTTTCGTTAAAATTGATTCTGTGGTTCATAAAATCGGAAATATTACGGTCAATGGATTCTCGACGGCGGTCAATGACTTGGCGATGGGAATCATTGGTATTTTGTTTAACCGCCAGATCATGAAGTATCTGGGTTCGGATGCTCTGGCAGTATACGGTGTGATCACTCAGGTTACGGTTTTTGCACAGTGTCTTGCGTACGGTATCGGACAGGCCGGACAGCCGATCATTTCTCAGAACTTCGGTGCAGGCCAGTTTGGACGTATCAAAGAGTGCCTGAGATATAGTTTATACACCTCTGCCGGAATGGGACTTTTATGGACGGCAGCAATGGCGGTGTTCCCGAATGTGATCTTGAATTTCTTTATGAATCCGACACCGTCGGTTATGGAGATCGCACCGGGGATTTTGAGAGCATATGGTATTTCGTATATTTTACTGCCCTTTAATATTTTTGCGACTTATTACTTCCAGGCAATGATGAAAGCAGATATTTCCATGATCGCGTCGTTTGCGAGAGGCGCGGTTGTCAGCGGAGCGATGATCATCCTGATGCCTCTGGTGTTTGGCGCGGAGAGCGTCTGGCTTGCAATGCTGGCAACGGAAATTCTGGTTGCATTATTCAGCTTATATTATATAATACAGATATCAAAAAATAATGTGAGGAATTAGTTTGAAAAAACGAAAGAGGATCGTCGGACTGCTGACTGTGCTGGCAGCCTTGTTTTTCAGCATGCAGACGTTCGGATATTGGATCGAAGATGAAAGTGGCTGGAAATATATGCGGCCGGACGGCACTTATATCGAAGAAAGCCTGGAATGGATCGATGGAAACTTTGACGGTCTTGCGGAAATGTACTATTTTGATGAGGATGGGTATTGTTTGCAGGATGGCATGAAAGATGGAAAGACGTTCAATGAAGACGGTGCGTGGGTTTACCGCGGGGACGTACAGGCATGGGATCTGAGAAATCTGACCGGCTGGTATCGTCTGAACG
Organism: Lachnoclostridium sp.; assembly: GCA_015057755.1. Next base: position 39,592 of record SVDR01000006.1, on the reverse strand, counting down.
GCGAGTGGATGTATCTGGAAGAGGAAGGAAATATCTGGCGCGAGCGGATCACTCCGGACAATCTCTACGTGGACAATCTGGGCTGGAAGGTAACGGACAGCGGGATTGATGAAGCGATGATGGCGGAAAAAAGTGCGGATTGCCGTTATATTGTGATCTCGAAAACGTCTCATTTTCTGGAACGCTGGGAAAATGGCGAGAAGACGCACAGTTTTGTGATCTCGTCCGGATATCATGAGGGCGATAAAGTTCTGTCCGGAGATATGAAGACTCCGGAGGGTGAGTTTTATATTTGCCGGAAAGTGCCATACAGCAGTTATCATCTGGCTCTGGCGCTTAATTATCCAACCATCGAGGATGCGGAACGTGGTCTGGAACAGGGATTGATCACGAAACGTCAGCGGGATGAGATTGTCTATGCCAACGAGCGTGGAGGAACGCCCAACTGGTATACGAAACTTGGCGGTCTCATTGAGATTCACGGAAACCGTCAGCCGACAGACGCGACGCATGGATGTGTCGGCATGAGAGATGAGGACATTGATATTTTGTATCCACTGATGGAGGTGGGCGATAAAGTTCTGATCTTACCATAATAGTTCCATTTTTCGGGGGAGAAGATGAAAAAATTTGAATTTACACCAATGATGACGCGATATCTGTTTAAGTTCGCGTTTCGAATTACTATATTTTTCTTTGTACTGGGAATCTACTTATTTGCAGATGTGAGTCTGTGGGATCTGGCGAATCAGCCGGTAATCCACGGAATCACGCCGATGCATGTGCTCTGGGTGACTTTCATGGTAATCATGCTGAGCCATATTTTCCCGGGAACGTTTCGAACAATGGCTCTGAAAAAAGCCGATAAAGAAACGTATAAAGAGCAGTCCGGTTACTCAGAGATTGATATGCTCCGTTTTGTACAGGATCAGAACCGAAAGGCATGGATCGTCATGCTGGTATGGCTGATCGGAAACGGTGTCATTGGATTTTTCTATCTGCTTGATGTGCTGGATCGTTCGGATCTTTTGATGTTTACCGTATTCTTCTTTTTATGTGACTATATTTGCATTCTGGTATTTTGTCCGTTCCAGACTTGCATTATGAAGAATAAATGCTGCGTAAACTGTCGTATTTACGACTGGGGTCATTTTATGATGTTTACTCCGATGCTGTTTATTCCAAACTTCTACAGTTGGAGTTTGTTCTTTACAGCGTGTGTCGTTTTGATCCGCTGGGAGCTGGTGTATGCGGCTCATCCGGAGCGTTTCTGGAGCGGCTCGAACCAGATTTTACAGTGTGCAAACTGCAAAGATAAGACATGCCAGATGAAACGAAGAGTGCGAAATCTGTTTGTGAAATAATGAAAACCTCTGTTTTGACGAATGTTGAGACAGAGGTTTTTTTCTTTGTGTCGGAAAACTTCAGGAATAATGTTGTCCGCGCTTCATATATTGAGGTAAAGGAGAGTGGGACAATGACTGCTGCAGAATTGAAATATATGGTTTCACAGAAGATACCGGAGGACGGGCGGATACAGGAAATCCGGATACGGGCCGGCAGACCGATTTTTGTCCGTGCGAACGGGGAAGAACTGCGACTGAATGGTTACGCGGATCATCGTCTGATACGGGAATTGATGGAGCTGTTTGCCAACCATTCTTTGTATGCGTATGAAGAAGAAATCCGACAGGGATTTCTGACGATTGAAGGGGGGCACAGGGTCGGTATTGCAGGGAAAGCGGTTCTGGACGGAGAAAAGCTTCGGACGATCAAAGACATTTCCGGATTGAATATCCGATTGGCCCATGAGTGGAAAGGCTGTGCAGATACGCTGATGCCATGGCTGTATCAAGATGGAGAAATACAGAATACAATATTCATTTCTCCGCCCGGCGGGGGAAAGACCTCGATTTTGAGGGATGTGATCCGCCAGATTTCGGACGGAAATTCAAACGGAAAGGGAATGGCAGTTTCTGTTGTGGATGAGCGGTCAGAGATCGGAGCCTGTTTGCGTGGGATTCCCCAGTGCGATTTGGGGCAGAGAACGGATATTATGGATGGGTGTCCAAAGGCGCTTGGAATGACGATGATGATCCGTTCGATGGGACCGGAGGTGCTGGCAGTGGACGAAGTCGGAACCAGGGAAGATCTGGCGGCGCTTAGAGACGCACTCCGGTCCGGAGTCAAGATCCTCGTGACGGTTCATGGGTATTCGGTAGAAGATATTAAGAGGAAACGGGTACTTTGTGAAATGGTGGAAGAGCAGATATTCAGCCGCTATGTGGTCTTGGGGACTGTTCCGCATCCGGGAACGGTGATAGGAGTGTATGACCTTCATTGTCGGGAATTGTATGCCGGAAATAACGGAAGGGGGAGAAGCATATGCGGCTGATCGGTATTGCGCTCATGGCAGCTGCTTTGACCGGAGTAGGATTTGTTCTGGCAGAACGTGGAAAGGAACGACTGGCTCTTTTGAGACAGCTGAGGCAGATGATACATTACATGAAAAGTCAGATCCTGTATTCCAATGCGACACTTCCGGAGGCGGTGTTTGAGGTGGGGAATCACTGGAAAGGTTCAGAAAGGGAGTCAGAGAACGGCTGGGAACTTGCCGATTTTTTTCTGAACGTCGGTAAACGGCTGAATGAAAAAGGGAACCAGACGTTTTCTGCGATCTGGCAGGCGGAAGCGGAAAACATACCGACGGACATACCAATGACCCAGGGGGATCGGGAAGCTTTGGGAATGCTCGGAAATACTCTGGGATATGCAGACCGTCAGATGCAGGAGCGGTCGCTTCTTTTTTATCTGGAGCAGTTAGATGAAACGATGGAAGGAATGAAGGCAGAGGCGGAACACTTAGGAAAACTGTACCGTACACTCGGCACAGCAGCAGGAATGTTCTGGTTTGTTTTATTGATTTAATGCACCCGGAGAATTCTGCGAAAAAATATCGGAGGAAATCGAAATTATGGGAGTTAACTTAATCTTCAAAATTGCGGCGGTGGGAATTCTCGTTTCTGTCATGTGTCAGGTACTCAAGCACAGCGGAAGGGAGGATCAGGCATTTCTCACCAGTCTTGCAGGACTGCTTTTGGTCTTGTTTTGGATCGTTCCTTACATATATGAATTATTTGAGACAATAAAAACGCTGTTTGCACTGTGATGGGAGGTGGGCAGTCATGACCATGGTTCAGGCGGCAGTTATCGGAATTGCGGCGGTGGTGCTTGCTGTGCAGATCAAAGCATTGCGATCGGAATATTCCACATATCTGATCTTGGCAGCGGGAGTGATCATCGCAGGCTTGGGAGTATCCAGACTGGATGTGATCCTGGAAACGATCCGTACCATTGGAACGTACATTCATGTACAAAACAGCTATCTGGGAACACTTTTGAAAATGGCAGGAATTGCATATATCGCAGAGTTTGCTTCCGGAATCTGCAAAGATGCAGGGTTTTCTTCACTGGGAACTCAGGTGGAGATGTTCGGGAAGCTTTCTATTTTGGTGATCAGCGGTCCGGTCCTGCTGGCGCTGATGGAAACACTGCAGCAGTTCATGGAATGAGAGGAGGCGGAGGATCATCAATATAGACTCATTTCAGGTGGAAGAAATTCAGGCGTTTTTGAATGCACTTTCCGGGACAAGTCATCCAGAACTGTCTTTTTCCGAGATTATGGAAAATCTGGCAGCCGGAAATCTGACGGAGATTTTAAAATCCTTTACAGCGGTTTTAAAGCAGTTATTGCTTTCGGAACTGACAACCAACGGTGAATTGGTCGCCCAGATTGTGATCCTTGCCCTGATCGGAGCGGTGTTTTCCGGATTTTCAGGGATTTTTGGCTCGGGACATGTCTCGGAAACAGGCTTTTATGTGGTATATCTGCTGACCATGACCTTTTTGGCGGCAAGCTTTTTTGCTTCAGTCCGGATTGCCATGGAAGTAACCGGAGAGCTGCTGGGCTTTATGCAGGTGCTCCTTCCGGCTTATTTTCTGGCTGTGGCTGCGGCAGGCGGAGCTTTGACATCGGCTTCGATCTGCGGTTTTACCATTGGAGCCATCGGGCTGGTGCAGTCCATTCTGTCAGAAATCTTGATCCCGTTGACAAAAATATTTATGATGATGGTAATGGCGGGAAATTTGCTGAAGGAAGATATGATTTCCAAATTGACGGAGCTTCTTGGGAATGTCATTTTATGGACAATGAAAACCATGTTTGGCGTGATCGTGGGATTTCATGTGATCCAGGGAATGGTCCTGCCACAGGCGGATGCGTTAAAAAATGCTTCTGCGATGCGGCTGGCACAGGCGATTCCGGGAGTGGGAGGCGGTCTGGGGGCTGTCTCGCAGATCGTCATGGGATCCGGAATCCTCATTAAGAATACGGCAGGTGCGGCTGCTGTGATAATCTTGCTGGTGTTGGCAGCGATACCGGTTATGAAGCTTTGTATTTTGATGGTGCTGTATTATATGGCGGCAGCGGTCATGCAGCCGGTTTGTGACAAGAGGCTGGTGTCCTGCATGACGGGGGCCGCGGCCGGACATGGGCTGCTTTTGAAACTGGTGGGATATTCGCTGGCATTGTTTGTGCTGACGATCGCAGTCATCTGTGTTTCAACCAATGCGGTCTGGTATGCGGGGTAGAATATGAACGGAATTTATGAATGGATCCGCAGTGTGGTATCGTTTATGATTTTAATGACTGTGATCATGAATCTGCTTCCGGATAAGAAGTATGAGAAATATTTGCAGCTGTTTACCGGAATGGTATTTCTTCTGTTATTTTTTGCCCCGCTTTCTGATCTGGGAGGGTTGGAAGCCCGGATGGCAGGGGCATTTGACCGCATTACATTTCAGACGGATGCGAAATTGCTGAAAAAAGAAATTGAGGATGCAGACGGAGCGCGGATGCAGCAGCTGATCAGCCGGTATGAAGCAGTTCTGGAGCAGGAACTTCGGGATATGGCGGAAACTCTGGATGCAGAATGTGTCGGTGTGGAGACGGTAATGGAAACAGATCCGGAACAGGAGACGTTCGGGCGGTTGCGTGAGGTGACGATGCGATTTCAGCTTGAGGAAACTGCAAATGAGGATAAGATTTGGACAGTAAACCGGCAGGTTTCAGAATTAAGGAAGCAGATAGGAGTGTATTATGGAGTGGAAGAAGGGAACGTTGCGATCGTTGTTGAAACTGAATAAGGAAAAACTGATTTTTTTGTTCTGTTCCGGACTGCTGCTTTTTGTGCTCGCACTTCCGACGGAAAAAGAAGCAGAGGTAAAGGCAGAGGTCGCGGCAGAGATTCCGCTGACGGAATCCTATGAGGAGCTGCTGGAGCTTCGTGTGCAGAATATTCTGCAGGGAGTGGAAGGAGTCGGAGAAGTAGAAGTGATGGTTTCCTTAAACGGAGAAAAGAAAACAACCATGTTTGAAGAAGAACCTGCGCAGGAAGTGCTCGGAATCATCATCAGCGCTGACGGAGGAGGAAGCTCCGTTGTAAAAGCTGAAATTTCTGAGGCCATGGAAGCATTATTCGGCCTTCCGTCTCATAAGATAAAAGTATTAAAGAGGGTGAAAGAAGGAGTCTGAGACATGAAAAAAATGTTCAGAAGAAACCAGATCATTATTACGACGCTGGCGATCATGATAGCAGCAGCCGGATACCTCAATTATTCTACCAAACAGGAAATTGCCGGTGTTGAGGTTTATGAAGCGGGAATGATGGAGATTTCCGATGAGGACATCTTGGCAGAGAATCAGGCGCTTCACGGTGTGGATGATGGCAGTCTGGTGGAAATCATGAGCCTTGACAATGATGGAACGGAACTTCCGGTGGATGTGATCACTTCCACAGACCAGGTCGGGGAGTCTTCGGGCAATGAGACGGCTGCGGCAGGACTTGAAAATCCGGGTGAGGCGGTTCTTACGGGAGGTACCACTGTGTCGGAGTACATAGCAGGCGTACAGTTAGACCGGGAACAGATTCGGGCAAAAAACAAGGAAACTATGATGGAGCTCATCAACAGTGACCAGATCCCGGATGTGGAAAAACAGGCAGTGATCCAGAATATGATTCGGATGACGGAGATTTCGGAGAAGGAGAATGCGGCAGAAACGCTTTTGAAAGCAAAGGGATTTGTAGATCCGGTAGTGAGCATTACAGAAAATCAGGTGGATGTGGTGATCAATGCCGTCAGCCTGACAGATCCGGAGCGTGCCCAGATTGAAGATATTGTAAAGAGGAAAACGGAGATCGGGGCAGATGGAATCGTGATCACCCTGATGGAATTGGCAGAATAGAACTTCGATATTCAAAGAAACTTTGTGAAAACCCTAGGCAAATCCGGTGAATTGTGGTATTATAGTTTTGATATGTAGGAAAATTTATATGACACGTATCGGACTGAAACATAAATTTTAAGGATTGCAGGAGGTAATTATTGTGGCAACAGATACAGAGAGAAGCAGTCATAAAGTATATGAGAAAGATCAGATCGGTGAAGTTCAGATTGCTGACGAAGTAGTAGCAATTATTGCCGGCCTGGCAGCAACAGAAGTGGATGGCGTGGACTCCCTCGCAGGAAATATGAGCAATGAGATCGTTGGAAAGCTTGGTATGAAAAATCTTTCCAAGGGCGTGAAAGTTGAAGTGACAGAGGAGCATGTATCCGTTAATATTTCCATGAACTTAAAGTATGGTTACAGCATTCCGTCTGTATGCGAGAAAGTTCAGGATAAGGTAAAGAGTGCAATTGAAAATATGACAGGTCTTACAGTTTTAGATGTAAACATCAAGATTGCAGGAATCAATATCGAAGACTAGGCGCGAAGCAATGAGCCATGCGTCGGCTTATACAAAGAATCCACTGGGAAGCTCGCTTTCAAGTGGGTTCTTTTGTATATGACGACATACGGCGAATGCCGTGACCGTGAGCGAGCTTGCTCGCGATCGGTCGGCATGGCTCAAGAGAAATTATAGTTACTCTACAAGCAACATCAAAGGAGGAACAAAGGATGAATTACGATGCATTAAAATACAGTTACCCGTCAAGAAGAAGTGTGGTTTACGCACGCCGCGGCATGGTCTGCACCAGTCAGCCTCTGGCTGCACAGGCAGGTCTTGATATCCTGAAAGCAGGAGGAAATGCCATTGATGCAGCGATCGCAACCGCAGCATGCATGACCGTGCTGGAGCCGACTGCCAACGGTATTGGCGGAGATGCATTTGCACTTGTCTGGACGAAGGGGAAACTTCATGGCCTGAATGCCAGCGGAAAAGCTCCGATGGCGATCAGTGCGGAGAAAGTGCGTGAACTTGGTCACACAGAGATGCCGCAGCGCGGCTGGATCCCGGTCATGGTTCCGGGTGCGCCATCTGCCTGGGCAGAACTTTCAAAAACATTCGGCCGTCTGCCGCTAACAGAAGTACTGAAGCCGGCGATCGGCTATGCGCGCGAAGGATATCCGGCGACTCCGCTGACTGCGTATTCCTGGCAGAAATCATACAAGCAGTTTAAAGAAATCTTTAAAGACGATTGTCACCGTGGCTGGTTTGAGACCTTTGCTCCGGACGGAAAGGTTCCGAATCCGGGCAGTATGGTACAGCTGAAAGACCATGCAGATACGTTAGAAAAAATTGCAGAGACCAATGCAGAAGCATTTTACAGAGGAGAACTGGCGGAAAAGATCGACGCATTTTCCAGAGAAACAGGCGGCTTTTTAAGAAAAGAAGATCTGAATGCCTACTGGTGTGAATGGGTAGATCCGATCCACATCAATTACAAAGGCTATGATGTGTGGGAGATTCCGCCGAATGGCGATGGAATCATTGCGCTCATGGCACTCAACATTTTGAAAGGGTTTGATTATAACTGCCGCGACTGTGCAGATACATTCCATAAACAGCTGGAGGCGATGAAGCTGGCATTTGCGGACGGAAAGCAGTATGTGGCAGATAAGCGATACATGCGAGTATCTACCGATGATATGCTGAGCGATGCATATGCAGCAGAGCGCCGTGCGCTGATCACGGATGTGGCGCAGGAGCCGGAGCCGGGCAAACCGAACAGCAGCGGAACGATCTATCTTTGCACAGCTGACGGAGAGGGCAACATGGTTTCCTATATCCAGAGCAACTACATGGGCTTTGGCTCCGGTGTGGTGGTTCCGGGAACCGGAATTGCGCTGCAGAACCGCGGTGCAAGCTTCTCATTAAATGACGGCGAAGCAAACTGTTTGGGTCCGGGCAAAAAAGTGTTCCATACGATCATTCCGGCGTTCCTCACAAAAGACGGAGAAGCCGTGGGTCCGTTTGGAATCATGGGCGGACCGATGCAGCCGCAGGCTCATGTGCAGGTGGTTATGAACACCGTTGACTTCATGATGAACCCGCAGGAAGCTCTGGATGCTCCGAGATGGCAGTGGACAGGCGGAAAGAAAATTCTGGTGGAACGCAGTTTCCCATATGCAGTGACGGAAGAACTGGTAAGACGCGGACATGAGATCAGCGTCACAGCAGAGAATATTACATTTGGCCGAGGTCAGATTATCTGGAGAAATGAGGAGGGTGTGCTGTGCGGCGCATCAGAACCGAGAGCGGATGGTATTGTAGCGGCTTGGTAATGGGGGGATTATAGGGAAATCCCCTCTTGTGGAATTATACATTTTAATGTATAATCTGAAGATAGATAACTATGCTTTGTAAAGCCCGCAGTGGGCGAAGCGGCTATGATAAATGGAGGTAACCCAATGACCAGAAGAGAAGCAAGAGAACATTGTTTTAAGATGCTGTTTTGTCAGGATTTTTATCCGGCGGAGGAGAAGAATGAGCAGTTAGAGCGTTACTTCGAAGCTCCGATCGAGGATGTGACAAACAAAGACGGAGTTGATGAGGTGCTCCATGATGTAACTTTAAACGATGAAGAAAAGAAACAGTTAGAGGAAAGAGCAGAGAAGATCATGCTCGCGATCCCGGAACTGGATGAGGAGATCAATAAAGTTGCGGAAGGCTGGAAGACAAACAGAATGGGCACAGTAGAGCTGGCGATTCTGCGTCTGGCTGTATATGAGTTAAAACATGACGAAGAGATTCCGGAGAAGGTTGCGATCAATGAAGCAGTTGAACTCGCAAAGAAATTCGGCGGCGATGAAGCTCCGGCTTTCGTAAACGGAATTTTAGCAAAGTTAGTATAATCCGGTCAGAGGAGACAGGACATGGCAGGAGTATATTCTGTAACGCAGGTCAATTCGTATATTAAAAATATGTTTTCACAGGACTTCCTTCTTCGCCGTCTTTCGGTAAAGGGGGAAGTTTCCAACTGCAAATATCATACTTCCGGCCATATTTATTTCACATTGAAGGATCGTGGCGGTACGCTGGCGGCGGTAATGTTTGCCGGACAGAGACGCGGACTGCAGTTTCGTCTGGAAGAGGGCCAGCAAGTCATCGTAAAAGGTACGGTGGATGTATATGAGCGCGACGGCAAATATCAGCTGTATGCGCAGGAGATCGAATTGGCCGGCCGCGGCGATCTGTATGTGAAGTTTGAAAAACTGCTGCGTGAATTGGAAGAGATGGGAATGTTTGATGCCCAGTACAAACGTCCGATTCCGAAGTATGCAAAACGAGTTGGAATCGTAACTGCACCTACAGGAGCCGCAGTGCGTGATATCATCAATATCAGCAGACGGCGCAATCCTTATGTGCAGTTAGTATTATATCCGGCGCTGGTGCAGGGTGAAGGTGCCAAGGACAGCATTGTTCAGGGTATTCGTACGCTGGATGCCATGGGGCTGGATATTCTGATCGTAGGCCGCGGCGGCGGCTCGATCGAGGACCTCTGGGCGTTTAATGAGGAGGAGGTCGCGCGGGCGATCTTTGCCTGTGAGACACCGGTGATCTCAGCGGTCGGACATGAAACGGATGTGACGATCTCTGATTATGTGGCGGATCTTCGTGCCCCGACTCCGTCGGCAGCGGCAGAACTGGCGGTATTTGACTACGGACAGTTTTTGGCTGATCTGGAAGCGAGGAAGCGGAAACTGAATCGTGAGATGGGATTCTTTCTGGATTCCGTCAAAGGAAGGTTAAAAAGAGATGAACTGAAGATCCAGATCCACCATCCGCAGAGACTGATCAATGAAAAAAGACAGCGTCTGGCGGACATCGAAGATGAGATGAACCGCCGGTTAACCAGCAAAGTAGAAGAGAACAGACGGAGAGTGACCGTGAAGGCAGATACGCTGGAGAGGATCATGGAACGCCGTCTGGAACATGATAAAAAACGTCTGGCCTTGGCGAGCGGAAAACTCTGGGGATTATCTCCGCTGAAAAAGCTCGGTCAGGGTTATGGATTTGTAACTGATGCATCCGGAGAACGTCTGGCTTCTGTGAAACAGGCACCTGTGGGAAGCAGGATTCATGTACAGGTGGCGGACGGCAAGCTGACGGCGACGGTTGATAAGAGTCAAGAAGCAGAAAGTTGGAGGGGATAGTTATGGGAACAGCGGAACAGAACATTGCGGATATGACGATCGAAGAGACTTTTGCTGCGTTGGATGCTCTGATTGACCAGTTAGAGAGTGGAAAAGGTTCTCTGGAAGATGCGTTCAAAAATTATGAAGAAGGCATGAAGCTCGTAAAGAGCTGTAATGAAAAGATAGAGAAGATTGAAAAACAGATTCTGGTTCTCGGCGGAGAAACGATGGAGGATACGGACAATGGGCAGTATTTTTAAGGAAGATTTCAAAAAGGCTGTAGCAGAGACTGAGGCGATCGTATACTCTTATCTGCCGGCAGAAGAAGGACACCAGAAGACGATTTTTGAAGCGATGAACTACAGCATGCAGGCAGGCGGAAAGCGTTTGCGTCCGCTTCTCATGCATGAAGTATACAAGATGTTTGGCGGAACAGGGAATGAGATTGAGCCATTTATGGCTGCGATCGAGATGATCCACACTTCTTCTCTGATCCACGATGACCTTCCGTGCATGGACAATGACGAACTGCGTCGCGGAAAACCGACGACCTGGAAGGTTTACGGTTACGATATGGCAGTTCTGGCAGGTGATGCGCTGATGATCTTTGCGTTTGAAACGGCGGCAAAGGCTCTGGCAATGGGTGCAGATGCAGCTGCGGTTGTGAAAGCAATGGGAATTCTGGCGCAGAAAACAGGTATCTACGGTATGATCGGCGGTCAGACCGTAGATGTGGAACTGACCGGAAAGCCGGTTCCGAGAGAGAAACTGGATTTTATCTACCGATTAAAGACAGGCGCTTTGTTGGAAGCATCCATGATGATCGGTGCAGTTCTGGCAGGAGCAACAGAGGAACAGGTAACGATTGCAGAGTCTATCGCGACGGATGTTGGTCTGGCGTTCCAGATCCAGGATGACATTCTGGATCTGGTAAGCACCGCGGAAGTGCTTGGCAAACCGGTTCTCAGCGATGAGAAGAATGAAAAAACTACGTATGTAACATTAGAAGGCCTGGAGAAAGCGAAGGCAGATGTGAAGATGATCTCTGACCGTGCCTGCGAGACACTTATGGGACTTCCAGGTGAGAAAGAATTTCTTTCTCAGCTGATTGAAATGCTGGTACATCGTGAAAACTAATTGGAAAAACACAGAGGAGTAGAGAAATGCTTCTTGAAAAGATAGAACAGTCTTCGGATATTAAGAAATTAAAAGAAGAAGATTATCCGGTCCTGGCAAAAGAAATCCGACAGTTTTTGCTGGAAAAGATCAGTAAGACAGGAGGACATCTTGCCTCCAATCTGGGTGTGGTCGAGTTGACGATGGCGCTCCATCTGGCATTTGATCTTCCGAAAGACAAGATTGTCTGGGATGTGGGCCATCAGGCTTATACTCACAAACTGCTCAGCGGCCGTCGGGACGGATTTAACGATTTAAGACAGTTTGGCGGAATGAGCGGCTTCCCGAAACGTAAGGAAAGTCCTTATGATGCATTTGATACAGGCCATAGCTCCACTTCCATTTCTGCTGGTCTGGGAATTGCCCAGGCGCGCGACATTTTGGGAGAGGATTATTCCGTAATCTCCGTCATTGGCGACGGTGCTCTGACAGGAGGTATGGCTTATGAAGCGCTGAACAATGCAGCGCAGATGAAGAAAAATTTTATTATCATTTTAAATGATAATGAAATGTCTATTTCTCCGAACGTGGGCGGTATGTCTAAATATCTTGGAAGTGTACGTACCAAAGAAGGATATACGGCATTAAAGAAGGGCGTGGAAAATGCCTTGAATGCGATTCCGGGTGTCGGCAGAAGTATTGCAACAGGTGTTTCTATGGTAAAGAACGGAATCAAGCAGTTCTTTGTGCCGGGTATGCTGTTTGAGGACATGGGCATTACGTATCTTGGTCCGGTAGACGGACATGATGTAGGTGCCATGGTTCAGGTATTAAAAGAAGCGAAGCGCATGCGCAAAGCGGTTTTGGTACATGTGATCACCAAAAAGGGCAAAGGCTATGGTCCGGCGGAGAAAAATCCAGCCAGATTCCATGGTGTGGATGCGTTTGATGTGGTAACAGGAAAGTCCGTCAAAGAGAAGAAATATCCAAGCTATACGGACGTATTTTCCGAGAAAATGTGTGAACTGGCAGGCAAGAATCCTAAGATCGTGGCTCTGACGGCAGCGATGGCTGACGGAACCGGTCTGACAAAATTTTCGAAGGAGTATCCGGCTCGTTTCTTTGATGTGGGAATCGCAGAAGGACATGAGGTGACATCGGCAGCAGGTATGGCATCTGCAGGATTAAAACCGGTAGTGGCGGTATATTCCTCCTTCCTGCAGCGCGGATATGACCAGGTGCTTCATGATGTCTGCATACAGGAGCTTCCGGTGCTGTTTGCCATTGACCGTGCAGGTCTTGTGGGCAGCGACGGCGAGACACATCAGGGTATTTTTGATGTTTCATTCCTGAGTCTGGTTCCGGGCATGAGCATTATGGCGCCAAAGAATCTTTGGGAATTAGAGACGATGCTGGAATTCGGTGTGAATTTTGACGGCCCGCTGGCAATCCGTTATCCGAGAGGACAGGCATACCGCGGTCTGGAAGAATTCCTTGCGCCTATCGAATACGGAAAAGCAGAAATGCTTTACGAAGAAAAAGATATCGCACTGTTTGCCCTTGGCAGTATGGTCAGCACCGGCGAGCATGTGCGCGAAAAACTGAAAAACAAAGGTTATTCCTGTACCCTGGTCAATGCCAGATTTGTGAAACCGTTTGACACGGAGATGATCGACCAGCTTTGTCAGAAGCACAAAGTGATCGTGACTATGGAGGAAAATGTGCTCCGTGGCGGTATGGGAATGTGTATTACAAAATATATCCATGACAATTATCCGGGAATCCGTGTGATCCAGGTAGCGCTTCCGGATGCGTATGTGGAGCATGGAAATGTGACTGCACTCAGAGAGATGCTTGGAATCGACAGTGATTCTGTGATCCGTCAGGTAATGCCTGTTTTAGAAGAGTGCGGAATCCAAAATACGAGACCGACTGCAGTTGTGGAATAGAAGGAGCAGCAAAATATGAAAGAACGTTTGGATGTTCTGTTGGTAAAAAAGAATCTGGCGGAATCCAGAGAGAAAGCGAAAGCGATCATTATGTCCGGTATCGTTTATGTGGACGGACAGAAGGAAGATAAAGCCGGTTCTACATTTGAGGAAACCGCGCAGATTGAAGTGCGTGGAAATACATTAAAATACGTAAGCCGCGGCGGTCTGAAGTTAGAGAAGGCGATGACCCACTTCGGCGCAACATTAGATGGAAAAGTCTGCATGGATGTGGGAGCCTCCACAGGCGGATTTACGGACTGTATGCTGCAGAATGGAGCCGTAAAAGTTTATTCTGTAGACGTAGGTCACGGTCAGCTGGCATGGAAACTGAGAAACGATGAGCGTGTGGTCTGCATGGAAAAGACCAATATCCGCTACGTGACTCCGGAGGATATCGCAGACCGAATCCAGTTCGTTTCCATCGACGTATCATTTATTTCCCTGACGAAAGTCCTTGGTCCGGTAAAAGCATTGATGGAGCCGGATGGCGAGGTAGTCTGCCTGATCAAACCGCAGTTTGAGGCGGGAAGAGAAAAGGTAGGAAAAAAAGGCGTTGTTCGTGAGAAGAGCGTGCATCTGGAAGTGATCGAGATGGTGGCAGCATTTGCAGGAAGCATTGGCTTTGAAGCGCTGCACCTGGAGTTCTCCCCGATCAAAGGACCGGAAGGAAATATCGAATATCTCCTTCACCTGAGAAACTGCACAGATGGTGCGACATTTACAAATGATGCGATTGGTGCAAAAGAAACAGTAGAAAAGGCACACGAAACACTGGATAAGTAACATGAAACATTTTTACATTATCGTAAATGAAGGAAAACTTGACGCAGTCGATATGAAGCTGGATATTGTGGAATATCTGGAATCCCGAGGTGCAACGTGCAAGGCTTCCAGCGGAGAATTCTCGAAAGGGTGCCCGTTCACATGTGTGGACGATGTTCCGCCGGAAACGGAGTGCGTGATCACATTAGGCGGTGACGGAACGCTGATCCGTGCAGCCAGAGATCTGGCTGGTAGCGGACTTCCGATCATCGGTATCAATATGGGAACGCTGGGATATCTGACACAGATGGGCAGAGAAGGAGATCCGAAAGAGCTTCTGGACGCTTTGCTGGAAGACCGCTATGAGATCCATGAGCGCATGATGCTCCGCGGACGCGTATTTCACAATGACGAATGTATCGCGGAAGATATTGCTCTGAATGATATCGTTCTGACCCGTGAGGGAGAACTGCGTGTTTTGAAGTTTGAACTTTATGTAGACGGACAGTTTTTAAATGAATACAGTGCGGATGGTATGATCGTGGCAACCCCGACAGGTTCCACTGCATACAATCTTTCTGCCGGCGGTCCGATCGCGCAGCCGGACGGAGAACTGATCATTTTAACACCGGTCTGTCCGCATACGCTGACATCGAGAACAATCGTTCTCGGACCGAACAGCAAAGTCCGCATCCGGATCCCGATGAAAAGTCAGGGATATCGCATGGTATCCTTTGATGGTGACACACAGGTAAATCTGGACCGCGGCGATTATTATGAGATTGAGAAAGCAGACATGGTGACCAGAGTTGTAAAGCTGGACAGCAGGTCGTTCCTTGATATTTTGAAACATAAGATGTACGAAGCGTAAGAAAGGGGTATCGTTGACATGAAAGTAGACAGACACAGCAAGATCGTGGAACTGATCGGAAAGTATCAGATTGAAACCCAGGAAGAACTGGCTTCCTACCTGAAAGAGGCAGGATACCATGTGACACAGGCAACCGTTTCCAGAGACATTCGTGAGCTGAAACTCACAAAAGTGCAGAAAGATAATGGCCGTCAGTGTTATTCGGTTATGCAGAATCAGAAGGACTTCAGCGAAAAATACCTTCGTATTTTGAGAGATTGTTTTGTTTCCATGGATATGGCGCAGAATATTCTGGTGATCAAGACGGTATCCGGTATGGCAGGTGCAGCGGCCGAGGCGCTGGATGTGATCGGATTTCACGAGATGGTGGGGTGTATCGCAGGTGACAATACGATCATGTGTGCCATGCGCACGGTAGATGATACCATTATCTTTATGGACAAACTGAAGAAGATTATTGGGGATTAGAGGTGAGTATATGCTGCTTGGCTTACATGTGAAAAATCTGGCTTTGATCGAAAAGGCAGAGGTGGAATTTGCCGGGGGCTTAAACATACTGACAGGTGAAACCGGTGCCGGAAAATCGATCATCATTGGTTCCGTTGGACTGGCATTGGGCGCAAAAGCATCGAAAGATATGATCAGACAGGGAGAAGAAAGCGCCTTCGTGGAGCTCATCTTCTCCGTGGATGATGAGGCCAAGAGAGAGGCGCTGGCAGCTCTCGATATTGCTCCGGATGAAGAGGGGCTTCTTATCATTTCTAAGAAAATCACACAGGCACGCAGTACCAGCCGCATCAACGATGAGACTGTCACCACAGGCAGACTCCGTGCGGTCACAGGTCTGCTTCTGGACATGCACGGACAGCATGATCATCAGTCGCTTCTGCATAAGCAGAAACATTTGGAAATTCTGGACGAATATTCCCAAAGCGAAACGGGAAAACTGAAAATGCAGGCAGCAGACGGATATAAGCGATATCTGTCTTTAAAATCAGCGTTAGAGGGATTTTCCCTTGATGAAGAAAGTCGAAGACGCGAGGCAGATTTTACCAGATTTGAGATTGATGAGATTGAAAATGCAGGAATCCGTCCGGGCGAAGAAGACGAGCTGGCGGCAAGATACCGCAAATTTGTTCACGGTCAGAAGATCGCGGAGAGTATGCAGGCTGCATACAGAGCCATTGATACGGACGAGATCGGACGTGCCCTTCGTGAAGTCGAAAGTGTGGTTGCTTATGATGATGCGCTGCAGGATATTGCGTCCGGTCTGGCAGATGTGGAAAGTATTTTAAATGATTTAAACCGTTCTATTTCAGATTATATGGATGAAATGGAGTTTGATGCGGAAGACTTTAGAAGGACAGAAGAACGTCTCGATTTTGTTCGTGGACTAATGGCAAAATACGGAAATTCCGAAGAGGCGGTTTTAAAATGTCTGGAGGAGAAAAAGCAGCGTTTAGAAGAACTGGAGCATTATGATGAACTGGCTGAAGAGGCGAGAAAAGCGTTTGAGGCGCAGGAAAAAGAACTTATGGTGCTCTGCGAACAGCTGTCTGCATCCCGTAAGAAGGCAGCTCGCATTTTAGAGGCGCGTATCCGGGAGGAGCTTCTGGATTTGAATTTCCTCCATGTGGATTTCAAGATTGATGTGAGAAAGCTGGAACATTTCAGTGCCTCCGGTTTTGATGAAGTGGAATTTTTGATCTCCACCAATCCGGGAAGCATTCCGCCGAGACCGCTTGGAGAGGTGGCATCCGGTGGTGAACTTTCCAGAATCATGCTGGCGATCAAAACGGTGCTTGCAGATACAGACGATATTCCAACCCTGATCTTTGACGAGATCGATACAGGAATCAGCGGACGGACAGCACAGAAGGTTTCCGAGCGTCTTTCCTATATTGCGAAGAGACATCAGGTTTTATGTATCACTCATCTTCCGCAGATCGCGGCTATGGCGGATACACATTTTGAAATAAAAAAAACGGTCGAAAACGGAAAGACCATTACCAGGATACATAAGTTAAATAAAGAAGAACAGGTAGAAGAACTTGCGAGACTGCTCGGCGGCGCAGAGATTACCGATGCAGTTCGGGAGAATGCAAGAGAGATGAAGCGTCTGGCTGAACAACAAAAATCTGACAGACTGAAAATTTCATAGGGTCACATACTAGGAGAGGAGCAACGAATTGCCCTCTCCTTTCATGTTGAATGAGACATGAAAAATAGGGCAGAATCTTTAAAATAAGGAGGTTTTGCCGTGACAAAAAGGGGACGAACTCGCCGGATGTTTGTGTGGTCGCTTTTGGGATTGAGTGCCGGTTTGGCAGCAATCTTTTGGATTTATGTGAATCTTGCAATTCCTGACCATCTGAATCTGGTCGTCAGCGAAGAAGAAATCTTTGAAATCGCCATCCCGCCCGGAATTACCTTCGAGAGCGATTGCGAAGAAGTTGTGCTGGGCAACACTTCCAACATCCCTGCCGGGAAGGTAAAGATCCAGCCTGCTGCACCAATTTCCATGTACGGTACAACGGAAGGAACCTATCATATTGAGATGAAACTGTTCGGCCTGATTGACGTAAAGGACATTCAGGTGGATGTAGGGCCAGATCAGTATGCGACTCCTTGCGGTACACCAGTAGGAATTTATCTGAAATCCGACGGAGTCATGGTCATTGGGACCGGAGAGATCATCAATGAAGCAGGAAATGTGGTAGAGCCTGCATTTGGAATCTTAAAATCCGGAGATTATATCGAGTCCGCAAATGGTCTGCGGCTGAAAACAAAAGATGATCTGATCGCGGCAGTCAATGCCTCTGGCGGAGAGGCTATGCATATGGTTGTCCGGAGAAACGGGAACCTGTTAGACCTGGAAGTGAAGCCAGCTCAATCAGCGGACGGAAATTACAAACTGGGAGCCTGGGTACGGGACGATACCCAGGGAATCGGAACCATGACTTACGTCACATCCGAAGGAGACTTCGGAGCGCTCGGTCACGGGATCAGTGACAGCGATACCGGACAGTTGGTAACGGTAGAGGGAGGAGAGCTGTACGAAACAGAGATCCTTGGAATTGAAAAAGGCGTGTCCGGAAATCCGGGAGTCATGTCCGGAGTGATCTATTACGGACCCGGAACCAAGCTCGGAGAAGTAGACACGAATACAGAAGAAGGGATTTTCGGAACCGTCAATGCGGAATTCCGTTCCCAGATGGAATCCGAACCGATTCCGATCGGATTTCGGCAGGATGTAAAAAAAGGAGCTGCGGTCATACGCAGCAGCGTATCAGGGGAGGTGAAAGATTATGCTGTCGAGATTCAAAGAGTGGATCATGCGTCTCTTCAAAAAAACAAAGGGATGACGATCAAGGTGGTTGATGAAGAACTCCTGGCACTGACCGGAGGGATCGTGCAGGGAATGAGCGGCAGTCCCATTATTCAGGACGGGAAGCTGGTGGGAGCAGTCACTCATGTTCTGGTGAACGATCCGACGCGAGGATACGGGATTTTTATTGAGAATATGCTGGATGCGGCAAACTAGACTAAGGCAGGGGCGGATGGCCCCTGTCATTTTTCATTTTGATATGCTAAGATAGGAAAAAAACAGCTCAACTTACGCTAAACTAACGGTAGAGATAACTAAACTTGAGGTCGGTTGAGTATTTTTATGGGCAGCGATATAGTAAAACCATAAAATGCAACCACGAAAGGAACGATAAATTATGAAAAAAACACTCGGAACAATGATTGCAGAACTTAGAAAACAGCATGGCATGACCCAACTGGAACTTTCCAAACCTTGCAGAGATTCTTGGCGTTTCTGTCGAAGCGCTGATGCAGGTCAAGAAAGAAGCAGATACGCCTGTCAGTAAGGTGGCCGAAATTATGGAGATCGTGCCGAAGGCGGTTGCCATGGCAATGGGCATTGCGGTAACGGTTTTGACGATTCTTAACACATTGGATGTCCAAGCCGGCATGGTCATGTTAGGTATCGGCCTTGCATGCGTGGGTATTTCTTTGATGAATGATAAAAAGTAATTTACAAAAGCAATCGTTACATTACCTGTTTTTTTGAAAGTGTTCAAAACTGAACACGAATAGCAAGAAATATGAAAACTTCATCCAGCTTCTTTGCTATAATTTCATGCAGAGAGGAGAGAAAAACGATGGAAGCTCATATTATGGATATAGCGACAGTTATTGATTATATTGAATCCCACCTTGATGAAAAACTTGATCTGGAAAAGGTGGCGGAAGCAGTTCATTATTCGAAATACTATCTGCATCGTATGTTTACCAATACAGTGGGAATGACGATTCATGATTATGTGCAGCGTCGTCAGTTGACGGAAGCTGCAAAACTGCTGATTTTCTCTGCCAAACCGATTATTGAAATTGCTTTTCTCTGTGGTTATGAAAGCCAGCAGGCATTTTCCGCTGCGTTTAAATCCATGTATAAAGTACCGCCAGCGCAGTATCGGGATCATGGAACTTTTTATCCGCTGCAGTTCCGGTTCGTGTTGCATAAGAACATTCCATCCAAAGTTTTTGCAAAAGAAGATATCTGCATTGCTGAAAAAGAAGATATTCTGGCCTGGATGGATTTGATGCGTCTGGTGATTGACGGATACCCGGTTATGGATGAAACGGATTATTTGAATGAGATTATAAAAGCCATAGAGGAAAATAGGGCACTCATATTAAAAGAAAGAAATGTTTTGATCGGAGCCATGACATTTTCAAGGAACTCAGGAAGTATTGATTTTTTAGGGGTTCACCCTCAATATCGCAATCAGGAGATTCAGAAATTATTTTTAGAAGTGCTGTTGGAAACCTATTTTCCCGGGCAGGAAGTCAGCATGACTACTTACCGCGAAGGGGATAAAGCGGATACCGGTCATCGTGATTTGTTGAAAAATCTTGGCTTTGCAGAAAGGGAATTGCTGATAGAATTTGGCTATCCGACACAACGATTTGTTTTTTCTCCCTCGGAAAAGGAGGACTTGGAATCATGGTAAGAGAAATTGATCCGAAAGATACAACAAGAGCATCGGCCTATGAACTTTGGATGAAAGCACCGAATCCGATGGTTACTTTTTTCAAAACTTTGGATGTGACAAATTTAATTAGAATATCGAAAAAGAAAAATATGAAATTCAATATGCTTCTGGATTTCTGTATTGGAAAAGCAGCGGCTTCGGTAAAAGAATTCTACATACTTCCGGTTGGCGAAAAGCTGATGAAGTATGATCGTATTGCAGTAAATACCATTGTAAAAAACAAGACTGGAGAAGTGAGTTCCTGCGATATTTTATATGCGGATGATTTGGAAAAATTCAATGAGGATTATTTAAAATATACTGCTCAGGTGGCAGAAACTTGTCAGGACAGGGATTTATCCGGGGATAGTATGGTGATCGGAACTTCTGCAATTATCGATACTGAAATTGACGGTGCAGTCGGTATGAACAGCGGAATCTTCAATAATCCATTTATAATATGGGGAAGGTATAGAAGAAAAATGTTTCGGTATGATTTACCTGTATCGTTTCAGTTCCACCATACACAAATGGATGGAGCCCACGCAGGGAGGTTCTTGGAAAATCTGCAAAATGAGATCAACAGACTCTAAATTTATCAAAATGTGATAAAATGTATTTGACTCTCACGTTACGTCATAGAGTATGCTTTCCTTGAGGAGATGATGAAATGAAAATGCATATTAAAGAATTTGCGGAACTCACCGGTGTCAGTGTGCGCACACTGCATTATTATGACGAAATTGGATTGCTGCGGCCTGCAGACATTGACAAGGCTACAGGATATCGATTTTATGATGAAGAATCCCTTCTTCGGATGCAGGAGATTCTCTTTTACCGGGAACTTGACTTTTCTTTAAAAAGTATTGGCGAAATTATATCATCTTCCAATTATGATAAAACGAAGGCGCTTCAAGAGCAAAAGCAGCTGCTGATCCTGAAGAAAGAGCGATTGGAACGGCTGATTTCTGCCATTGACGACGCCGAGAAAGGAGAAAATGTCATGAAAGCATTTGATAACAGCGAATTTGAGAGATACAAAGCCGAAGCACAGGAACGATGGGGGAATACAGACGCTTACAAAGAGCATGCAGAGAAAACAAGGAACTATGGAAAGGACAAATGGAGCAGCCTTGTCACTGATATGAATATCATTTTCCATGAGTTTGCAATCTGTATGAAAAATAACGATACTCCGGATTCTGAGGAAACGCAAAAGCTGGTGACGAAGCTGCAGAGCCACATTACTGAAAACTATTACACCTGCACTAAGGAAATTTTATTTGGGCTTGGTCAGATGTATGTTGCCGATGAGAGATTCAAAAACAACATTGACAAACACGCAGATGGAACGGCAGCATATGTGGGTAAGGCAATTGCCCATTACTGTAAAAAATAATTGATTTTGACAGCCGGGTATTGCATGTGTAATTGAAAATGGAGTCTGAACGGTTTATAGTATGGTTAAGGAATATGTTATGGAGGTTCAGATGACAGAGAATAGATACAAAACACCTTCAGGTGAAATTCATTATTGGATAAATATGATCGATCCTAATGTGGTTACATTGGTTTTTCTTCCGGGATTAACTGCAGATCACCGGTTATTTGATAAGCAGATTGAGTTTTTCGAAAATAAATATAATGTGTTTGTATGGGATGCTCCGGCCCATGCGTCTTCATGGCCGTTTCGATTTGATTTTGATCTGATGGATAAAGCAAGATGGCTGAACGGCATTCTCGAACAGGAGGGAATTCAGTTCCCTGTCATTGTAGGACAATCCATGGGAGGTTATGTGGGTCAAGCTTACGCAGAGTTATATCCGGAAAAGCTAAAAGGTTTTATATCGATTGATTCTGCACCATTACAGAGAAAGTATGTGAGCGGAATAGAAATCTGGCTGTTGAAAAGGATGGAACCGGTCTATTACTATTATCCATGGAAATTACTGCTAAAAACAGGGACAAAAGGGGTTGCAGTATCGGAGTATGGGCGAAAGCTTATGTATGAAATCATGATGACTTACGATGGCGACAAAAAGCGATATGCTAAAATTTCGGGTCATGGCATGAAGCTGATAGCAGAAGCGATGGAAAAGGATCTTCCATATACCATACCTTGTCCTGCTTTATTAATCTGCGGTGAAAAAGACCGAGCCGGCTCATGCATCAGGTACAATAAGGCCTGGCATAAAAACACCGGTATTCCGATCAAATGGATCAAGGATGCGGGACACAATGCCAATACAGACAAACCGGAACTTGTAAACAGTTTGATCGAGAAATTGATAAGTCAATTGTGAGAAAGGGATATTCTTTTTATTGCAGGGGCAAAATGCCCCTGCATTTTTACGTTTATCGGACTACCGAAGAATGGCTATAGATATAGAACTCTTCCTGGCTTGGCTGCCATGCTTTTTCTTTTGGCGGGAAAGCGGAATCAAAAGCCTCTACAGCAGAGATATCCTCACAGCAATCGGCAGCGGTGCTTGGAATGTACATCCATTTTCGGCCATCCAACGCGTTTGGTGTAAGTTCGCAAACAAGAAGTGCCGTTGGGAAATTGCCATCGACAACAAAGCTGACATTTTTCTTTTTACAGCTTACGAATCCGCGACTGATATAGTTACCCGGATTTCCGAAGTTTATGTTCACATCGTAGCCCATCTTTCGAGCTGCTTCAAAGGAATGCTCGATCAAAAGCTTGCCGAGTTTCTGTCGCTGATAGGAAGGTGCGACACAGAGTGGACCAAAGGAAAGAATTTCCTTGCGCTGACCATTCTCATCCTCAAGCCATGCCTTTGTATACATAATACTTCCAATGATCTTACCGTCCATCTCAAGGACAAAAGAAAGCTCCGGAATAAAGTCGGGATGTTTTCGCATCATATGAACATAATAATGTTCGTCTGCACCAGGCTTGTAAACATTCCAGAATGCCTCACGTGTAAGTTCTTCCACTGTTCTATAGTCTTTTTCTGTTTCTAAACGTATCGTCAAATTCTTCATTTTTTTAATCCTTTCATATATTGTTGACGCTCAAGATACGAGAGGATTGCCGAGAATGTATTTGCAAACCTCTCGTTTACAATACAATCTCCAAGGAATTAGTGTTTCTCAAACAGCACGCTCCAATAATAATATTCAAGCCAAGGCTTGTCATTTCATTATATCAGTTTATTGTACAAATGCAATCATTAATTACTAAACCAACGGTATAGCGAGGGTAACTTTGAGTCGGTTGAGGAATTTTTACAGAAGAATCTTCCGGAGAACAAAAATCACCCGTCTCAGTCTGAGATAGACGGAGCAGTACAATTTTATAAAACATTGATGGAACAGGCATGACACGATTCGTGTCGTGCCTGTGACCGTTAGATTCTTTCTGTTTTTCATGTTTTCTTTTATTTTGGAACTGCCCATAAGGGAGAATCAAAAGAAAGGATATGAAAAGAATATGAAAAAGACAGGAAAGAAATCATTGTTTGCGGGAAGTGCTTTCCTTGCATTATTTATCTGTTGGACGACGCTGGTTCGGATTGTAGATGTGCAGGCAATCGGTCCTCATGGAACCTGTGTGGGTTTTGCGGCTTGGAATCGATGGTTTCATGATCTGACCGGAGTGCATATGACGATTTATAACGTCACAGACTGGCTGGGATTGGTACCAGTCTTTGTTTGTATGATCTTCGCCGGTTTGGGACTGATTCAGTTAGTCAGAAGAAGAAATCTTTTCCAGGTGGATTATGACATACTGATACTGGGAATTTATTATGTGATCGTAATATTCAGTTATCTTATATTTGAAGTAATGTCCATTAATTACAGACCAGTTTTGATCGAGGGGAGACTGGAGGCATCTTATCCATCGTCAACGACACTTCTTGTGCTGTGCGTTATGCCAACGCTTGCAGAGCAGGCGAAACGCAGACTGGTGTCAATTGCGGCAAAAAAGTGGATAAAGATGTTTTGCATGGCCTTCTCTGCCTTTATGGTAGTGGGAAGACTGATTTCCGGGGTTCATTGGTTTACAGATATTGTAGGAGCGGTTATACTGAGTGCAGGATTGTTTTGCTTATATGAAGCGGCAATTTTGTTTGGATGTAAAGAACGATGCTAACTGGGAGGTTCGGATATGGAATTTCACGAGAAACTTCAAGAGTTAAGAAAACGAAGAGGTCTTACGCAGGAAGAACTGGCGGAGGCTCTATATGTATCCAGAACTGCTGTTTCGAAGTGGGAGTCAGGTCGCGGATATCCAAGCATAGATTCTTTAAAAGAAATATCCAGATATTTTTCGGTTACCATTGATGACTTGCTGTCCGGAGAAACGCTGATTTCCATTGCAGAAACGGAAAATAAAAGGAACATCCAGAATCTTTTTGATCTGCTGTTTGGAATGACAGACCTGCTTTCGGTGTTATTGATTGTTCTTCCGCTGTATCCGCGAACGGTGGAGGGATATATTTATTCGGTCAATCTGTTCGAATATACAGAGACGTCTGTGATGAATCGCTTCTTATATTGGATGTTGATTCTGGGACTTATCTTATTGGGGGCCTGGAAGGTTCTGACGGTGCAGTTAAAGATGGAGAAAGACCAGAAAATCATACAAAAGTACTCTTTGACACTTAGCATTGCGGCAGTGGTTGTGCTGGCATTGGCAGGAGAAACCTATGCGGTGACAGTGGCATTTTTACTGTTGGTGATGAAAACCGTGGTGTTCTGTAAATATTTAAAATCCGGTTGTTAAATAATTGCTAGATTTTTTATGGTCGGTCATGGTATAATGTTTGTGACAAAATCAGATAATTTGCAACCTCTTTTTGAGTGTAAATGAAGGAAAAACATGAAGATTAATACCAAAGAAATGTCTTATGAGGAGGTACTGAAGCTACCGAGACTTAAGCATAAAAAACCGATGAAACCGCAGCAGTGGCTGACGACGATCGTTCGTCTGGTGTGCGAGATCACATTGCGCCAGACAAAGTTTTCCTACACCACAGAGCGTATGGAGCTTGTGGGAGATCAGCCGTGCCTGATTTTAATGAATCACTGCAGTTTTACCGATATGAAGCTTGCGTACGGTATTTTTTATCCAAAGAAATTCGGAATCGTGACATCCGTGGATGCCATGAGTGGAATTTTAGGAAAACTGATGCGTTTGATCGGATGTACACCGACGCACAAATATGTGGCGGATCTGACATTGTTCAAGGACATTGAATATATGCTGAAAAAGAATAAGACCAGCGTTTTGATGTATCCGGAGGCCGGATATTCCTTTGACGGATGTGCAACAACGTTACCGAAAAAACTGGGCGTTCTGATGAAACGTCTTGGAGTTCCCGTTGTGACAGTGATTACCCAGGGTGCTTTCCACAGAGATCCGCTGTATAACATGCTTCAGATCCGTGATGTCAAAGTCAGTGCCCATGTAAAATGCATTGCAACAGCAGAAGAAGTGAAAGAGAAATCTGTGGCAGAGCTGGATGCACTGCTGGACGAAGCATTCTCTTTTGATAACTTCGCTTGGCAGAGAGACAACAAGATTTCTATTGATGTACCGTTCCGCGCGGACGGACTTCACAGGATCCTTTATAAATGTCCGCATTGCGGTGCTGAGAACCAGATGGAGGGTAAAGGAATCCAGCTGACTTGCCATGCCTGCAGCAAACAGTGGACCATGGATCAGTATGGTCAGCTGTCTGCAAATGAGGGAGATACCGAATATCCGCATATTCCGGACTGGTACAAGTGGGAGAGAAGCTGTGTCCGTGAAGAACTGGAAAATGGTACATATTTGTTAGACGAGGAAGTGGATATTGCGATTCAGGTCAATCTGAATGGTGTATGCAAGATTGGATCCGGCCGTCTGACTCATTCCTTAGACGGATTCCATTTGGTAGGAGCAGATGGAAAGCTGGATTACAGCCAGTCTCCGACATTTTCACATACCTTGTATTCGGATTATTACTGGTACGAGATCGGTGATGTGATTGGAATTGGTAACAATGAGTTTTCTTATTTCTGCTTCCCTAAGAATAATGTCTCTGTAACGAAAGCCCGCCTGGCAACAGAGGAGCTTTATAAGATGAAAAAGAAACGAGGAAAATAATAAAGCACTCACCTTGTCGAAAGACAGGGTGAGTACTTTTTTTACTGCATATGGTCTGCAGGCTGTTTTTCTTTCAAGAATTGATTGAGTTTTTCGGTATTTCTTTTGGTGGTAAAATAGATGATTGCCCAGATTACCAGATAGACAAAAATAAAAATACCGGTAAAGACCAGGATCGGAGTGGTGCCCCATTCCAGCCATCCGTTGATCAGGTAAGTGGCCAGATAGCTGACGTACAATGTGCTTCCGTGGATGGTGATCGCTGCCATCAGCGGAAGCTGTTCAATCTGGTAAATGACATTCATACTGCCTGCGATAAAGGCGAGGGCGGATAATGAAAGGATACCGAGACATACTTCAGGGACGCTCAGAGTCTGTATAGTTCCCTGATGATATAAAATTAGATAAAGGACGACCAGAACCATGGGACCGAAGCCACAGGCGATCAAGCCGCGTCGAATGAATTCCATTATTGTTTTTTTCATTTTCCCTCATACCTCCTTCTGATTTCCGCAAAGCAGCGTCTGGAAACATATTCCCTGTAACCGCATTGAAATACAGCATCTACGCCGCCGCTGAATGCCGCATCAAACCGAAGAATGCGGTGTTCATTTGCGAGCGTCGATTTGTTAATGCGTATAAAATAGGAGGGAAGGATTTCTTCCAGATCGCGGAGTCTGTCCTGAATGCGATAACGGCTGCCGTCTGTATCAATGGCAGTCACTTTCCGGTCAAGAATGGTGATGCATTCAATCTCGCGAAACGGCAGTTTACGCATCTCTTCATCCCGATATCCCATGATGTAATCCACGCCGGAAAAGTTACAGACGAGATTTTCAATCTGTTCCGTCAGGGAGGAGGGGGCATGAACGATCGCTATGATTTCTTCTTCCGCATGTTTGTCGATAATGAGTTTGTATTTCATCGTTTCAGATCCTTATTGTTTTTTCATTTGGCGGAGGAAACAGAACACAGCCACAGCGGTTGTAAAGGCGCTGTACAGAAGAATTGGGAAAATATGGTCTGCCGCAGTTTCAAAACTTCCGCTAAACAATGCTTTTTCTAATTCTGCCGCGTGGACGAATGGGAGTACGTTGGCAGTCTTT
Organism: Lachnoclostridium sp.; assembly: GCA_015057755.1. The sequence goes on along the minus strand of SVDR01000006.1, from coordinate 12,106 downwards.
TCGAAAAAACCGCCCACAAGGTTCAGGTCAAACCATACTCCGGAGAGCCATGCGGAAAGATTGGTAAGAAGAGCGCCGCAGATACCGCCCACCTGCTTGACACCCAGAACGCTGCCGCATAAAAGTCCCAATGCAATGTTGAAGACAGCCATTGGGATGATTCCGAGTACAGCATAAAGAATGTTCATGCTGACTTCCAGCCCCAAAGGGATTGCAAACAGATAACAGATCACGGTCTGTCCGATGGCGATTGGGAGAAGCGGGAACATGTAACCGAGGATAAAATCGAAACCGGTCAGCGGGGTTGTGTATAGTCTCTGCAAAAGAGCACTTTCCCGGTCCTTCGCAATCAGTGTTGCGGAGAACAGCGTTATGAAAGAAAGACCGAAGACTGTAATACCCGGCGTCAGTGTGTTGATCTCAAATAAATGCACCGGAATGTTGGCCTGCAGGGCGCTGAGAAGGAATAACAGGACCAGAGGGAAACCCAGACCAAAACCGAGGTTGATAGGGTCACGTAAGATCTCTTTCGTACATCTTTTTGCAAAAGTCATCATTTTCTTCATACCGTTGCCTCCTTTACGATCGAAACGAATGCTGTTTCAAAGTCATCGGTTCCGGCCATCTGATTCAATGCTTCGACCGTTCCCACAGCAAGAAGTTTTCCGCTTTTCATAATTCCGATGCGGTCAGAAAGCGCTTCTGCTTCTTCCATATAATGGGTGGTCAGGATGATCGTTACGTTTCCTTTCAGAGAATGGATCGTTTCCCAGAGTTCATGTCGCGCAAGGACATCGAGGCCGAGTGTAGGTTCGTCCAGAAACAGGATTTGCGGTTCACTGATCAGAGCCATGGCGATGCTGACGCGGCGCTGCCAGCCGCCGGATAATTTTCCGGCTTTTCGTTTTAGAACAGAATCTAAAGAAAATTGTCCGGACAGTTCTTTGACTTTCGCCTGTGTCTTTTCCCTTGTAAAACCATGGATGCCGCAGATCAGCTCCAGATTTTCTTCTACGGAAAGATTAGGAGCAACGGCTGTCTCCTGCGGAGATACGCCGATCAGCCGTTTGACCTGCTCCGGTTCTCTGATAATACTGTATCCACCGACAACTGCATCGCCGGAGGTCGGCTCGGTCAGACAGGAAAGCATTTTGATGGCAGTGGTTTTGCCGGCGCCGTTTACGCCAAGCAGAGAAAATAATTCACCCTGACGGATGTCCAGATCAAGCTGATCGACGGCAGTCAGGGTTTTGTACCGTTTGACAAGCTGCATAGTTTTAATTGCCTGCATTTGTATGATCCTCCGTGTTGTTTTATTTGTGAGTCTCATCATAGCAGATAAACATGCAGAAATGTTGATTTATGTCTGTTCGGTCATTTTCGGTGTGTGAACGGTTTGGCGGTATCCGTTAATTCTTGTTAGAGGCCTCCTGAATATAATAAGAAGTATTATAAAACGCGGAAATGGGTTCGTCAATCGCACTTTTTTGTGTTAAAACGTTAAAATGTGGTTGACAATCCAGGAAAACAGTTTTAACATAGTGGGTAATTGAAATATTCGGAGGTAAGATTATGAAAAAGATGAAAAAACTCGCACTCCTTCTTGCAGCAGCTCTCTGCGTGACATCTCTGAGCGGTTGCGGAAGCTCCCAGAACGGCTACACAGCTAACAACAAAGAATATGTGATCGGTAACTCCGGTCCACTGACAGGCGGTGCTGCTATGTACGGTCAGGCTGTTGCCAACGCAGCACAGATGGCTGTTGAGGAGATCAATGCAGCCGGCGGTCTGAACGGTATTAAGTTTAAATATGTAGCGACTGACGATATGCACGATGCAACTAAGGTTTCCACAAACTACTCTTCTTTATTAGAAGGCGGTATGCAGGTTTCTTTAGGTACAGTTACAACAGCTCCGGGTCTTGAGTTCAAGAATCTGTCTGCAGAAGACAACGTATTCTTCCTGACTCCGTCCGCTTCCGGCGACGACATCCCGACAAACCCGAACGGCTTCCAGATGTGCTTCGCTGATGGTAACCAGGGTAAAGTTGCTGCTGAGTTCGTAAATGCAAACTTTGCAGGCGAGACAATCGGTGTTATGTACAAATCCGATGAGGCGTACTCCAAAGGTATCTACGATCAGTTCAAAGCGAACTTAGACGCAAGCGTAACTGTGATCGAGACATCCTTCTCTGATGCAAACAGCACAGACTTCTCCACACAGATCGATACTCTGAAAGAGTGTGAATTTATCTTCATGCCGACATACTACACACCGGCTTCCCTGTTCATGACACAGGCGAAAGACACAATCCCGGCTAACGCAGTTTACTACGGCTGTGACGGTTTCGACGGTATCGACAATATCGAAGGTTTCGATATTACAACAATCCCGCAGGCAGTTACTATGCTGTCTCATTTCAACTCCAAAGCTACTGACGGTGCTGCAAAGGAGTTCATTGACAAATATGTAGAGAAATACGGTGCAGGTACACTGAATCAGTTCGGTGCAGCAGCTTACGACTGTATATATGCTATTTACGGTGCAATGGAAAAAGCAATCGCAGAAGGCAAGAAGATCCCGGTTACAATCGGTGCATCTGAGCTTTGCGAGATCCTGAAAGCACAGTTCACAGGCGGTTACACATTAACAAACGCAGTTACAGGCGACAGCATCTCTTGGGATTCTACAGGCTATGTAAACAAGACTGCGATCCAGTATGTAATTAAAGACGCTAACTAAGATTTAACCAAACATAGTTTGTAACACATGTACATAATGGTCAAAAGACCGTTATGTACATTGTGTTGTTTTTAGGGGACAGTAAAATTATGGAACTTATTTTTTCAACAGTGATAAATGGTCTTAGCCTGGGCGGTATCTACGCGATGATCGCACTGGGTTATACGATGGTATACGGTATTGCAAAGCTGTTAAACTTTGCGCATGGTGATATTATCATGGTTGGCGGATATATCATTTATGTATTTTTGGCAACGAAAAATCCAATTCTTGCAATTGTTATGGCTGTGATCGGCTGCGTGATCCTCGGAATCTGCATCGAGAAAGTGGCCTATAGACCGTTACGTGGTGCGTCACCGCTTGCAGTTCTGATCACTGCGATCGGTGTCAGCAACCTTCTTCAGAGCCTTGCACAGATTATTTTCGGCTCTGCACCTAAGATGGCAACCGTTTATGATTTCGGTGTTATCAAATTATTTGGCGCAACGATCCAGATTTCTTCTCTGGTAACTCTTGCCGTGACATTTATCGTTATGGTTGCGCTGACCATGTTTGTCAAATATACCCGCATTGGCCGTGCGATGATCGCAGTTTCTGAGGACAGAAGCGCAGCACAGCTTATGGGTATCAATGTAAACAGTATTATTACGATCACATTCGCGATCGGTTCCGCACTTGCAGCGCTGGCAGGTATGTTCTACCTGTTAAAAGCTCCGAGTGTGTCCAGCACCTTAGGTGCGATGCCTGGTATCAAAGCGTTTACGGCAGCCGTTATCGGCGGTATCGGTTCTATTCCGGGTGCGATGCTCGGCGGTATCCTTTTAGGTATGATCGAGAGCATTTCTTACAAGATTACTGTAATTGCTCCGTATACGGATGCGATTGAATTCTCAATTCTGATTTTGATCCTGCTTGTGAAACCGACCGGCTTCCTTGGCAAGAAAAGGAGGGAGAAGGTATAATGAAAGGAAAGATCAGACTTCATCACTATGCCAATTACATCGTGATCGGTTTACTGACACTTGTTTTCGGTATTATTACAATCATCGGCGGACGTTTCGACAACTCCATGCTGTTCTTACTGGAAAAGATCGCGATCAGCATTATCCTTGCTGTCTCTCTGTCTCTGGTTGTTGGTTTCCTCGGAGAGCTGTCCCTTGGACATGCAGGTTTTATGTGTGTGGGCGCTTACCTTGGCGGTAAGGTGGCTGCACTTCTGGTTCCGTCTCTGGGCAATGGAATCGTGACTCTGCTGATCGCTCTTCTGGTTGGCTGCGGTACAGCGGCTCTCTGCGGTGTGATCATCGGTATTCCGGCGCTGAGACTGCGCGGTGACTATCTGGCGATCGTAACCCTTGCTTTTGGTGAGATCGTGAAATCTCTGTTCCAGAACTCTTCCGACAGCACTTTTGGCGGTTCCCTTGGTCTGGACACTCCGCGATTCGACAAGAACTATCTGTTCCTGATCGCATTTATCCTGGTGCTCGTAACTCTGGCGATCACACAGAACCTCATTCGTTCCAAACACGGCCGTGCGATCACAGCCATCCGTGACAATGAGATCGCTGCAAGAGCAACCGGTATTAACGTTACAAAATACAAATTACTGGCATTTATCCTGTCTGCTTCCTTTGCGGGCGTGGCAGGTGTCCTTTACAGCTACAGCAACTATGTGGTTCAGAGTTCTAAGTTCAGCTACAACTATTCCATCGAGATCTTAGTTATGGTTGTACTTGGCGGTATGGGAAGTATCAACGGCTCCATTCTCGCTGCGACCCTGATCACATTCTTAAATGCAAAACTGGCGACGATCCTGACCGGTGAGATGGCAGTTCTGCAGAATTTACTGTATGCGCTGATCCTGATCCTGATCGTTGTTTACAACAATGCTCCGGCGTTAAAGGGATTCCGTGACAAGTATAACTTAAGTGTCCTGATGGATAAGATCATCAAACGCAGACTGGATCCGGCCCATGTCACAGACGATAAGGCAAAATGGGATGTGGTTCCGACAAAGATCAGCATGGATGAGATTTTATCTATTGATATGAAACCGCAGGACTTTACTATGATTGAGAAGGAGAGAGAAAAATAATGGCAGACTACATTCTTGAAACGAAAAATCTCGGAATCTCCTTCGGTGGCTTAAAAGCAGCTCAGGATGTCAATATCCGTATTAAGAAAAATCAGATTTATGGTTTGATCGGACCGAACGGTGCCGGTAAAACGACGATCTTCAACCTTCTGACTTGTGTATACAAACCGACAACCGGAATGTACTATCTGGATGGCGAGAAGATCAAATACATGTCTCCGGACAAGATTAACCACAAAGGTATTGCCCGTACATTCCAGAACATTCGTCTGTTCAACAACATGACAGTAATCCGAAATGTTATGGTAGGTCTGGCAAACCGTCCGGAATACAAATGCAGCGTGATCGAATCTGCATTGCGTCTGCCGCGTCATTTTAAAGTGGAAAAAGAGATGCGCGAAAAGGCGAAAGAGATGCTCCGCATTTTCCATCTGGAAGAGGAGAGAAACAGTCTCGCATGCAACCTTCCGTATGGTAAGCAGCGTAAGTTAGAGATTGCCAGAGCGCTCGCGACTAATCCGAAAGTCCTTCTTTTGGATGAGCCGGCAGCCGGTATGAATCCTCACGAAACAGAAGACCTTGCAAAGACCATTCGTTTTATCAGAGACCATTTCGATATGACGATCTTACTGATCGAACATGATATGAACTTTGTGTCTGATCTTTGCGATGAAGTTACAGTTCTGAACTTTGGTACAGTTCTGGCTCAGGGTGATACAAAGACTGTCCTGCAGGATCCGGAAGTTATCAAGGCATATATCGGAGGTTAAGCACTATGGCAATGTTGGAAGTAAAAGATCTGGAAGTGTACTATGGTGTGATCTGTGCACTGAAAGGAATCAGTTTTGAGGTAAATGAAGGAGAGATCGTTTCTCTGATCGGTGCCAATGGTGCGGGAAAGACGACCACGATGCAGAGTGTCATTGGTCTGCTTCCTAAGAAGTCCGGTTCTGTAACATTCAACGGAACGGATATCACAAAGATGCCGTGTCATAAGATCGTGCATGCGGGTATGACTCAGGTACCGGAAGGAAGACGAATCTTTCAGGAGCTTACAGTATATGAAAACCTGATGATGGGAGCATATACCAATAAAGATCAGGCGAAATTCAAAGAAGATCTGGAAAATATTTATGCACGTTTCCCACGTCTGGCAGAACGCCGCAATCAGATCGCCGGAACTCTTTCCGGCGGTGAGCAGCAGATGCTGGCAATGGGCCGCGCGCTCATGTGTCATCCGAAGCTTCTGATGCTGGATGAGCCGTCCATGGGTCTGTCTCCGTTACTGGTAGACCAGGTATTCGAACTGATCAAAGATATCAACAAAGACGGTACGACGGTTCTTCTGGTTGAGCAGAATGCAGGCAAGTCTCTTGCAATTTCTGACCGTGCATATGTTATGGAAACAGGAAAGATCGTATTGTCCGGAACCGGCGCAGAGCTGGCTGCCAGTGAGATGGTCCGCAAAGCTTATCTGGGCGGCTAGTTTCCACTTTTTGTTTTGTACGTCTTATAATATAATGAAAACATAATTATTTTTGAAAAGGGGTATCTGTAATGAATCGAATTCCTGTAATTATTGACTGCGATCCAGGCGTAGATGACAGCTATGCGATTGCACTTGCTAATTCCAATCCGAATTATAAAGTAGTTGCACTGACAGCAGTAGAGGGAAATGTTCCGGCGGTTCTGACTCGCCGCAACTGCCTGAGACTGAGAGAAACTTTTGAGATGGACGATACAATGGTGGCATTTGGTGCGACTGTTCCGCTTGTAAGACCATATTTCCGCGATGCTTCCGGTACACACGGTGAAGACGGTATTGGCGGTATCCAGCTTCCGGAGCCGACAAAAGCGCCGGTAGAGAAGGAAGCATGGGACGTGATCTACGAAGAGGCAGTGAAATACAACGGCGAGTTAGTTCTCTTTGCAGTAGGCCCGCTTACAAATATTGCAACTGCACTCCGCAAATATCCGGATCTTCCAAAGTATATCAAACGCTTTGTGATCATGGGCGGCGGTACATTCGGTAACGTAACTGCTACAAGTGAAACAGCAGAGTTCAATATCTGGGTAGACCCGACAGCAGCGAAGGAAGTATTTGAGAAACTGGAAGTTTACATGGTTGGTCTCAATGCTACACATGCAGCAGCAGTAGAAGAAAAAGACTTCGATGAGATGTTAGAGATCACAGCATCCGGTACCAATAAACAGTCTGACTATCTCCATAAGCTGACAACATTCTCAAAAGAGAACAGCTTTGGCCGTGGCGAAGACAACAACGTAATCCATGATGCACTTGCGATCGCAGCCGATATGGATGAGAACGTAGTAGAATTCGAAAAATACTATGTGTTCGTAGAAGACAGAGATGTTGAAAATATTGGCGAAACCGTGATCGACTTCAAGGGCGAGAGCGGCAAGGAGCCGAACTGCTGGGTAGCGATGAAAGTGAATCAGCCGAAGTTTGTACAGATGATCAAAGATATGTGCAAACATTACGCAGAGATGTAAAAATAAATGCAATTTTTAGCCGGGGTTTCGACAGAAGCCTCGGCTTTTTCTGTACAAACAGCCATGATTTTGATATGATGGAAGTATCAAAGCGGATGAAATAGAAACAGTATGGGGGAAAGATTATGTTGAAATTAATTCCGGCAGTAAAACAGTTGAAGGTCTGTGAAGGTACCTGGAATTGTTCTGCTGTAGCATTAAAAACAGAGAAGCTGGATAAGCGCTTGGAGATCGCCTTGGACGGGATAAGTCTTACGGATGGCGGTATTCCGTTAGAAATTAGCATCAGCAACGAAGGTGGAGAAGCCTATCAGGTGAAAATTGATGAGAGAGGCATCTTAATCAAAGCCGGCAGTGAAGCTGGTGCATTCTACGCGATTCAGACATTGAAACAGATCATTGCCAATGGTCCGGTCCCATATCTGGAGATTGAAGATCAGCCAGATTTTGAGTACCGTGGTTTTTATCATGATATTACCCGTGGAAAGATCCCGACTGTGGAAACCATGAAGCAGCTGATCGACCAGATGGCATATTATAAGATGAACTCTCTTCAGTTGTATGTAGAACATGTATACGAATTCGAAGAGTGCAAAGAACTGATCAAGCAGACAGGTTTCTATTCCAAGGCAGAGATGCAGGAGCTGGATGAATACTGTAAGGAACGTTTCATCGATTTTATTCCGTCACTTTCAACGTTTGGACATTTGTGTGAGCTGCTGGAGCTGGATGAATACAAGCATCTGCGTGTGTTAAAAGATTTCGAGATTTCAGAGAACCGCTGGCATGAAAGAATGGCGCACCATACTCTGGATCCGCGTCTTCCGGAGAGCGAAGCACTGGTAAAGAGCCTGATCGATCAGTATGTTCCGGCGTTTACTTCTGAGACATTTAATATCTGCTGTGATGAAACATTTGATCTCCAGTCGATGGATTCGGAAATCGATGCAGGAAAACTATATGTAGAGTTTTCCAAAAAGATCATTGACTATGTAAAGTCAAAAGGCAAAAAAGTCATGATGTGGGGCGACGTGCTTCTGGAGTATCCGGAGTGTATTGAAGAGATGCCGGAAGACGTTTTATACCTCAACTGGGACTATGGAGTAGATACACCGGAAGAGAAAGTGCAAAAATTCAGCGAACTTGGACGCAAACAGATCGTATGTCCGGGAACCACAAGCTGGAGCCGTTTCTGTGAAGAAGTTGCAACAGAAGAGCAGAATATTACAAGAATGATCGATTTTGGATATAAATATGGTGCTCTTGGTGTTCTCAATACGAACTGGGGTGACTGGGGCAATCCGGCGAGTCTGGAAATGGCGATGTACGGTATGGTACTCGGTGCCGCAAAGTCATGGACAGCAGATACTGTACCGGGTGAAGCATTCTATAGTGCTGTGAATCATCTGCTTTACGGTGCAGAAAATGCGATTCAGATCCTGAAAGAAGTCAGTGCTGCTCATATGCAGATCAAATGGCTGCCGTTCACAAGGACGTATCTGGAGAAGAGATATAAAAAGGAAATTCCGCCAACCTATATTCATTTTACATTCACAGAAGAGAATCTGAAAAATATTCAGGAGACTTATGTGACTTATAAAGAATTATTGGCTGAGGCACGCTGGACCTATGAAGAAGCACGTGAGGAAATGCTTCTCAGCCTGGAAGGTATCTGCATGATGGCGGAATTTGCAGCCAAGATGACAGGCATCGCGGTTGAGCGTATGACGGATACCCACGACTGGCTGGCAAGATACAGTGCTAAGTGGGAAGCGAAAAATAAACCTTGCGAATTATCAAAGATTACAGAGATGTTTGAGTATCTGGAAAATAATAATTTTTAGTAGGAGGAACAATACAAATGAGTGAAGTGAAGCAGGAGATCATGCAGTTCGATAACTGCAGCACAATCATTGTAGGTAAGCATGCATCCAAAACCGGTCACGTTCTCGTGGCACATAATGAGGATGATATGCAGTGTATCACACAGGTTCATCTGGTGCCGAGAGTGAAGCACGAAGAGGGTGAAGTGATCACTTTTAAAGACGGAAGCGCAGTGATCCCGCAGGTTCCGGAGACATGGGCTTATATGTGGACAGAACTTCGTACACTGAAAGGAATCGGCGGCGAGCCGTTCGCAGACAGCTACTGCAACGAGTGGGGCGTAGCGATCGTGACTGACAGCTGTGTAGGTTCTAAAGTAAGTGAAGATGAAAAGATGAAGGACGGTATCGGTTATGCTCTTCGCCGTCTGATCGCAGAGCGTGCAAAAACAGCCCGTGAAGGCGTAGAAGTTGCAGCAGCTCTTTGCAGCGAGTTTGGCTACCGCAGCAGCCGTGCATACCACATCTGTGATAAAGACGAAGCATGGGTATTCCAGGCAACAACCGGTCACAACTATGCGGCACAGAGAGTCGGCGATGATGAGATTTACTACATCCCGAACTGGTACACCATCCATAAGATTGATTTTAATGACACAGAACATAAGAACTTCTACTGGTCTGAGGATCTGGTAGCGTATCCGATGCGCCACGGCTGGTATACTCCGGCAGTAGAGGGAGACTATTCCGATTTCGACTTTGCCCTCGCATATCAGCATGATCTGACTCTGGGCAAATCCAACGCAGACCGTTCCGATCTGGCATGGACAAAGCTGGTTGGCGAGCCGATGCCGTACAGAACATTCTCTGTGAAGGCACAGAAAAAATACGGTGTAGAAGATCTGAAAGAAGTGGTTCGTTCCCATTACATGGAGCATGGCGAAGACCTGAAAGAAGATCCGACCATGAGCCCGCACCGCTTCGGTATCTGCCGTGATACAACTTCTGTATCCGAGATCATCGAATTCCATGAAGATGTAAATCTTTCCTGTTGCTGGCGCTCTTTCCCGAGACCGTGTGCAGCACCGTTCACACCGTGGTATTTCGGAATTACAAAACTGCCGAAGGGCTACGAGTGGTTAAACTACCAGGCGTCCCAGATGACACATTTCTATTGCGATCCGTCTGAGTTTAAATATGACGCAAACTACGCTTACTGGGCATTCCGCAGACTGCAGGATGTGATGGAATTTGATTATCAGTACTGTCAGGAGAAAGTACATAGCTCCATCAAAGAGCTGGAAGCAGAGTGGGCGGCAGTAAAACCGCAGATCGATCAGGCATATCTGGCTCTGAAAGAGACAAACGAAGCATATGCAAGACAGTTACTGACTGACTACACATGTCAGCAGGCACAGCGTGCATGGGATTGGGCGGAGCAGACACTCACAGAGATCGCAGACGCACAGTTCAACACAAGAATGCAGTTCTGGAGAAGCAAACTGGATACCATGAAGCCGTTATCTGTTGAGGCGCGCAACTGTATGTAGGAAAATAGAGACAAAAGGAAAGTATTTCCCCCCGGAACCCTGGAAACAGGTTCCGGGGTTTTGTCATACCATGCATCTATTTTCCGTGCATGCGTTGACTTTGACACACTATTGTTCTAAAATTATGATATGTTTTAGAAAAGGAAAGGGATGGCTAATGAAAGTTATATTACAGAATCTAACGAAAAAATTTCCCAGTAGAAATAAAAAGGTACATGAAGATGTTGTTGCGGTCAATGATTTTACGTTTGAAATTCCGGATGGAAAACTGATCGCATTATTGGGACCGTCCGGCTGCGGCAAGAGTACCGTATTGAATTTACTCTGTGGTTTGTTAAAACCAACCTCCGGCAAGATTTTCTTTGGTGAGGATGATGTGACCGGACTTCCGGCAGAAAACCGCGGAGTCGGAATGGTTTTCCAGAACTATGCACTGTATCCGCACTTGACGGTGCGCCAGAATATCATGTTTCCGTTAGAAAACTTAAAGGGAAAAGAGAAGCTGACGAAGGAAGAGATGAACGAAAAGGTGCTGGAAGCCGCGAAGCTGGTACAGATTGAAGAATTGATGGATCGAAAACCGAGTGAAATGTCCGGCGGACAGCAGCAGCGTGTGGCGATCGCAAGAGCACTTGTGAAAATGCCGCGCTTACTTTTGATGGACGAGCCGCTTTCTAACCTGGATGCGCGTCTGAGACTGCAGACCAGAGAGGAGATCCGCAGAATTCAGCGGGAGACCAAGATTACAACGATTTTCGTAACCCATGACCAGGAAGAGGCGATGAGCATTTCTGACATGATCGTGGTTATGAAAGACGGTGTTCTGCAGCAGATCGGAAAACCGCAGGATGTCTATGATGATCCGGCGAATCAGTTTGTGGCGGAATTCCTCGGTACACCGCCGATCAATGTCTTCCATGGAAAGATAGCTGATGGAAAACTGTATGCGGGAGAAGACATGATCCTGGAAATCGAAGGTGCCAGCGATCAGGAAGTGGAGATCGGCATCCGTCCGGAGGGATTTGTTTTAGATGAACATGGTCCTCTGCAGTGCAGGCTGAATCGTGTGGAAGTGATGGGACGCGACATCAGTGTGGTTTCCAGCCATGATGCTTGTGAAAACCCGGCGATCCGATCCATCATCAGTGCGGAAAATAAAGTTGACACTGACTCTGATGTTGTCAGATTTGATGTGAAACCTGCCAAAGTCCTTGTATTTAACAAAGAGACAGAGCAGAGAGTTTATTTTCAGGTAAAGTAGTTTGCACATGTGCACAGGAGGAAGCTAATGGATAATAACAATCGAAAAGCCTGGCTGTATTTACTTCCGGCGCTGTTATTCCTGGGCGTTTTTATGGTCTATCCTCTGATCGATGTTTTGA
>SVDR01000083.1 GCA_015057755.1 Lachnoclostridium sp. | reverse complement strand
GCAAACTTCATGTTCATCACAAAAGACGGTACTTTCGTAACTCCGAAGTCCTCCAGCATCCTTCCGTCCATCACACGCCGTTCTCTCTGCTATGTAGCTGAGCACTATCTTGGCTTAAAAGTTGAAGAGCGTCCGGTAGCGCTCGAGGAAGTTGCTGATATGGCTGAGGCTGGTCTCTGCGGTACTGCTGCAGTTATCTCCCCGATCGGAAGAATTGTTGACCACGGCAAAGAGATCCTCTTACCGAGCGGTATGAATGAGATGGGCCCGATCACAAAGAAACTTTACGACACATTAACAGGCATCCAGATGGGCAGAATCGAAGCTCCGGAAGGCTGGATCCATGTGATCAAATAATATACAGACATCAAAACACCACCGAGAATTTTCTCAGTGGTGTTTTTTATCGATATTCATCCGACGGAGCATGACCGTACTTCTTCCGGAATGCTTTGCTGAAATACAAAGCATCTTCAAATCCCGTCAGCGATGCTACTTCTCCGATACTGCTGTATTCTCCGTTGTCCAAAATCGCCTTTGCCTGGGCCAGACGACGTTCTAATACATATTTCTTAGGTGCAATTCCAAACCGTTCCAAAAACATCCGGCGAAAATACGTATCCGAAACGCCGCATAATTCGTGAAGTCTTCCGATTCGCAATTCCGAGTCAAAAATGTGATGCTCCAAATATTCTAACGCCGGTTCCAAATATGTTGACAGAGAAATCATCTCCTTCTTGTCTGATTCCGCAAAACAAGCCAGGATCTCATATAACAATGCCATACATCGGCATCGATTTGCAGGAGTCTGAACGGACCAGCTCCGGTATATCTGGATAAACAAGTGCTGCAGCTCCTGATTTCCGCAAACAGGATATGCCTTCGCTTCTGTATCCAGAAGATCACCTTCAAAATTGATCAGGATGTACGTAAACGGTCCCTCCGATGCATAAGTGCCGCGATATTTCGGACTGTTAGGAAGGAACAGCGCATCTCCCGGACCAAGGATCAGTGTTTCATCCTGCAGATCATAACGCAGAGAGCCCTCCAGGCGCAGAATGAGCCTGTGTGCATAATTTGTATGAACTGCATTGTGTGTAGAGGTTCCTTTAATAACGCTTATTAGTTTTAAATTTTCTATATTATTCAACATAAAATCACCAAAGTAATTGTATCATATTCTCTTTTTGTTTGCCAATATTAGTTTCAAAAATTCCATATGGTTGTATTTTCTCCATTTACATATGAGGGCTGTTTCAGCTATAGTTGAATAAAGATTTTAGCACAGTAATCTGCTGCTTCGGAAATTCATAAAAAGGAGGTTGAATATATGAAAAATATTTTCTTAGTTGGTGACTCCATTCGCTTCGGAGCACCAAACCCTTCCAAATACAACAATATAAGCCCGGGCTATGAAATCTATGTCAAAGAAAAACTGGCCGGTATTGCCAATGTATACGGTCCGGATGAAAACTGTCGCTTTGCTCAGTTCACGCTGCGCTTCCTGCAAAAATGGGCCGGCGTTGTGCCTGCAGAAGAAATTGATATCGTGCACTGGAACAATGGACTGTGGGATGTTCTGCGCCTGTTCGGTGATGAACCTCTGACTCCTCTGGAATTTTATGAAAACATGCTTCGTCGCATATATAAACGAATCCGTTTTCTGTTCCCGAATGCAAAAATTATTTTCGCATTATCCACGGCAGTGATCGAAGAGAGAGAATTTCCGGAATTTCTCCGTTACAATCGTGAAATTGAAGCGTACAACCAAAAAGCACGTGAAGTGATGGAAGAACTCGGTGTAGAAGTCAATGATCTTTACAGCATTACATCTGCATTTGATCACTCTTTATACGCAGATGCGGTTCATTTCAATGAAGAAGGATCCAAAGTTTTGGCGGATGCAGTGATCAAATCTTGTCTTCCGGACATGAAATAGGAGGTATTTATGGGAATTACTAAACTTGAAGCTTTATTAGCAATTGATCGTGACCGTGAATTATTTTGCCAAACAAGTGACTTGATCTGGGAGAATCCGGAGACTGCATTCTTAGAGCATAAATCCATGGAAATCCTCTGTGATCTTCTGGAAAAAGAAGGATTTCATGTAACAAAAAATATCGCAAATATTCCGACTGCATTTACAGGCACATTCGGACACGGAAAACCGGTTATTGGTTTTCTTGGAGAATTCGATGCACTGTCCGGTCTCAGCCAGGTAGCCGGATGTGCAGAGAGAAAAGAATTGATTGCCGGAGCAGCCGGTCACGGATGTGGCCACAACCTTCTTGGTGTCGGTTCTGTTGCAGCTGCTGTTGCAATGAAAGAATATCTTGAGAAAAATGATAAAGAAGGTACCGTCGTATTCTTTGGATGTCCGGGTGAAGAAGGCGGCTCCGGAAAAGCTTTCATGGCCAGAGAAGGAGCTTTCGATAACTTAGATTTTGCAATCTCCTGGCATCCGCAGGCTACCAATGAAGTGTGGGTCGGAAGTACACTGGCCAACTATCAGATCAGCTATCGTTTCCATGGAATTTCCTCACACGCGGCCTCTGCGCCTGAAAAAGGAAGAAGCGCCTATGATGCAGTGGAACTTATGAATGTCGGTGTTCAGTATTTACGTGAACATGTGATCCAGGAAGCACGAATTCACTGTGCCGTTACCAATACAGGCGGATTTTCTCCGAATGTTGTTCAGCCATACGCGGAGGTTCTTTATCTGATCCGCGCTCCCAAAAATGATCAGGTAAAAGAAATCTATGAGCGTATCAATGATATTGCAAGAGGTGCTGCATTAATGACCGGCACTAAGATGGAACTGGAATTTATTAAAGCTTGTTCCAACCTGGTGGACAATACAGTTCTGCAGGAAGTTATGTACAAGAACGCTCTCGAGATTGAACGCGAACCATACACAGAAGAAGATTATCGTTTTGCAGCGGAGATCAAAGCTTCTTACGGCAATGTAAAACTGGATGTTCAGGATCGTATGAAACATTATGAAAAATGTTCCAGAGCTGCTGCAGAAGCCGTGATGGCTCCGTTCGTTGATGCGGATATTTATGACTTTATCGTACCGCTTGCTGAGGTGGAAAATTGCTTATCCGCATCTACCGATGTCGGTGATGTAAGTTACGTCTGCCCGACCGTTCAGTTCAAAGGTATGACAGAAGCTGCCGGTACAAGAGCACACTCTTGGCAGAGAACTGCACAGGGTAAATCACCGATCGCCTATAAAGGTATGATCTTTACAGCAAAAGTTATGGCTGCAACCGCGATCGATATGGTAGAAAATCCTGAGAAGATCAATGCAGCAAAGAAAGAGCTGGAGTCTCGTCTGGGCGGTAAAAAATACGAATGTCCGATTCCTAAAGACGTCGTTCCACAGGCGATCAAACCAAAAAAATAGTTAGGAGAACATCATGTCAGAACTCGTACTTAGCGTGGCCGGTTTTCTGACCATCGCAGGAATCCTCTTATTATTAAATCGTAAAGTTGTCTCACCATATGTAGCTATTGCAGGTGTTCCGATGATCACATGCATCTTGATCGGTCACGGAGCTCATCTGGGAGACTATATCACCAAAGGGTTAGGCTCTGTTGCAACAACCGGTATCATGTTCATATTCTCGGTTATTTTCTTTGGTGTGATCAGTGAAACCGGAGCCTTCGAGCCATTTATTAATACCATCATCAAAGCAACCAAAGGCGACCCTGTCCGTCTGATCATCGGTGTATTTTTCTTTGCTATGCTGGTACATCTAGATGGTTCGGGTGTTGTCACAGTACTCCTTGTGGTTCCGGCCATGTTTCCGATCTTCAAGAAATTACATATGCGTAATACCGCTCTGGCTTTACCGCTTGGTCTGGCTGCCGGTATTATGAACGCAGTCCCATGGGGCGGACCAACCTTGCGAGCTGCTACTGCACTGAAGATGGATGTCATGGAGCTTTGGATCCCTTTCATCCCCACACAGATTTTCGGATTGTTTGCAGCCTTGATCATCTGTATCTTTGTCGGACGAGGCGAGAAAAAGCGACTGATTTCGGAAGGTATCTTACAGGAGGGAACCGGCTTCAATTTTGAAGAATTCTCCACCAAACCAACGGAGGAACAATTAAAAATGCGCCGACCGAACCTGATCGTCATCAACTGGTGCCTGATCATTGGAGTTCTGGGACTGATGGTATCCTCTGTCCTTGCTCCGGTTGTATCTTTCATGATCGGTGTATGTCTGGCATTGATCATCAACTACCGTGATCCTCAGGTTCAGCGCAATCTGATTGAAGAAAAAGGAAAAGATGCAATCCTGCTCTGCAGTGTCATTTTCGCTGCCGGTATTCTAATGGGAATCATGGGACAGTCCGGAATGTCCGAGGCCATGGCCAATATGATGGTACGGCTCATTCCGTCCTCTTTCTCTGAATTTTTAGCCCCGATCATCGGTGTATTATCTGTTCCGCTCAGTATTCTGTTTGATCCGGATTCCTATTACTACGGAATCATGCCAATCATTGTAGAGGTTGCGGAAGCCCTTGGTGTCAACGGTGTCAACATCGCACGCGCATCCATCATCGGCCAGGTCACTCTTGGATGGCCTCTCTGTCCTATGATCGGAACTTTCTTCCTTTTCACAGGAATGTGTGAACTGGACATTGGAGAATGGCAGAAATATGCATTTAAATATTTCTTCCTGGTTGGTGTTTTGATGACCGCCTTCGCCTGGATGACAGGATTATTTCGTTAATATATGGTAATATACAAAAAGAGCTATGACCTTCTTAGGAAAGCCATAGCTCTGATTTTTATTCTTCTGTTTTTTCCTGCTCAGTTTCTGTCGACTGTTCTTCTGTAACAACCTCAGCCTCTGCCACCGACTGTTCTTCTGCAACAACTTCGGTTTCAGTCACCGGCTGCTCTTCTGCGACAACTTCGGCTTCAGCCACCTGCTCAAACTCGCCTGCCTGAACCTTATGGAAGATCTCCATAAACTCTTTACCGGTAATGGTCTCTTTTTCGATCAGGAAGTCTGCAATGTGATCCATTGCCTTACGGTTTTCAGAAAGAAGTCTCTTCGCTTCCTCGTAAGCTGCCTTCAGCATCATCATCACTTCTTCATCGATAGCAGCTGCAGTCGCTTCACCGCAGTTGAGAACTGTACGTCCTGTCAGATACTGGCTCTCCTGAGTTGCCAGCCCCATCAGACCAAAGCGCTCAGACATACCATACTGTGTTACCATTGCGCGGGCAACTCTTGTCGCCTGCTCGATATCGTTGGCTGCACCTGTTGTAACTGTGTCAAATACCAGCTCCTCAGCCGCACGGCCTGCAAGGGAAACCACAAGCATTGCTTCTAATTCCTTCTTGGAATTTAAGTACTTTTCTTCCTCCGGAACCTGCATTACATAACCCAATGCACCCATCGTTCTCGGAACGATCGTAATCTTCTGAACCGGCTCTGCATCCTTCTGGAGAGCAGTAACCAGCGCATGACCAACCTCATGATAAGAAACAATACGTCTCTCTTCTTTGCTTAATACGCGGTCTTTCTTTTCTTTGCCAACCAGTACGATCTCCACAGACTCGAACAGATCCTTCTGGGATACTGCCAGGCGACCGTGCTTAACTGCATTGATCGCAGCTTCGTTCATCATATTGGCAAGATCCGCACCAACTGCACCGGATGTTGCAAGTGCGATCTCTTCGAAATCAACAGTCTCATCCAGACGGACATCCTTGGAATGTACTTTCAGGATTTCAACACGACCTTTCAGGTCTGGTTTATCTACGATAATACGACGGTCAAAACGGCCCGGACGAAGCAGAGCCGGATCCAGGATCTCCGGACGGTTGGTAGCCGCCAGAACCAAAAGACCCTTGGAAGAATCGAAACCATCCATCTCAGAAAGAAGCTGGTTTAATGTCGCCTCACGCTCATCATTGCCGCCGATTCTGGAATCACGGCTGCGTCCGATGGCATCGATCTCATCGATAAAGATGATACACGGTGCAGACTGCTGTGCCTGTTTGAACAGGTCACGCACTCGGGATGCACCGACACCGACGAACATCTCTACGAAATCGGAACCGGAAAGGGAATAGAACGGTACATGCGCCTCACCTGCAACTGCCTTCGCAAGGAGTGTCTTACCTGTACCAGGCGGGCCCACAAGGAGCGCACCTTTCGGAAGCTTCGCACCAATCTTTGTATACTTCTGCGGATTGTGAAGGAAATCGACGATCTCTACCAGAGACTCTTTCGCCTCATCCTCACCCGCAACATCTGCAAATGTCACACCAGTCTCTTTCTGAACATAGACCTTGGCATTGCTCTTTCCGACGCCCATGACTCCGCCGCCGCCCATACGACCGAACATAAAATATAACAGTCCGATCATCAGCGCTGACGGAAGCAGCCAGCTCAGAACAAACTCCAGGATCATATCACCGGTACTGGTTTCTTCCTGTCTGATCTCAACATCTGCATCCAATAAACGATTGGTCAGATCCAGATCCAGAACTTCAACTGTATAATACTGGATCAGGCGGGAATACTGAGTGGACGTTGTCTTAGGCGTAATATAAATACGATTGCCGGAGTAACGCACTTCCTCAACCTCTCCGCTCTCTACCATCTCGATAAATTCTTTATATCCCACCTGCTCGGTCTGTCTCTTTTTCAGCTCAGAGTTCATCAGGCTGACAACCACAACTGTGATCAGGAGGATAATGGTAAGAACACCTATATTCTGGTTTTCGGGTTTTTTCCCGTTTTTCATATTTGGTTTTTTATCCATTCTTATTTCTCCACTTTCTTACTTCCTCATGGGTATGATATCCCATGATTTAACAATTCCTAATCATTATAATTTGAGTTTCCCCATAAGGCAATAAAAAAAATATTAAATTTCTGTGTTTTCTTTGACAAAATCCACCTTTTTTGCGATACTTTTAAACAAAGAAATTTATGGAATATCAGAAAGGACGAATATGGGCTCCATCAAACATCCAATCCCTCCTGTTTATGACAAAAATTCAAAAATACTGATCCTCGGCTCATTTCCCAGTGTCAAATCCAGAGAAGGATGTTTCTTCTATCATCATCCGCAAAACCGCTTCTGGAAAACACTGGCTGCCGTACTGGAACAGCCGGTTCCGGAATCCATCGAAGAAAAGCGGACATTTTTGCTGAACAATCACATTGCTGTCTGGGATACCATCGCCTCCTGCACCATCGAAGGCTCCAGTGACAGCTCCATCAAAAATGTGGTGCCAAATGACTTATCCGTCATTCTGTCCGAAGCTCCCGATCTGCAGATTTTCTGTAATGGCGCAGCGTCCCACCAGTATTACCGGAAATATCAGGAAAAACTGACCGGCCGCCAGGCACTCCGCCTGCCGTCCACAAGCCCGGCAAATGCCGCATGGTCTCTTGAACGTCTGAAACAAGAATGGAGTATCATACGAAACTATCTATACTGAAATAACAAATTCTGCCGCGTATTCTTTTTCCGCAATCTCCTCACACTATTTTTGAGGTGATTATTATGAAACATGAAGCACGAAACGGAACTGCTTCTGATCAGGATTTTGACATTGACATCCAGGCCTGCTCCACCATGGAGTGTACCGGCCTCATGCATGCAGCTCCCATCGATGACGCGGAAGTAGAACATTACAACCAGCTTTACAAATTTCTTCCGGAACACGATTACGAACCGGAAAAATAAACACTTAACCGGGCCGCCCACAGCGGCCCCTTTCATGGAGGAACCTCATGTCATCTTCATATACCTCCTGCACGCTCTGTCCAAGAATGTGCAGCATCGACCGTCGAACAAGCCTCGGCTACTGTCAGGCTGGAGACACTTTAAAAATCGCACGTGCAGCTCTCCATCCGTGGGAAGAGCCTTGCATCAGCGGTACGAATGGAAGCGGAACCGTCTTCTTTTCCGGCTGCAATCTGAAATGCGTGTTCTGTCAGAACCACACACTCAGCCACGACAACTTTGGCAAGGAGATCACGGTGGAACGTCTGGCAGAAATCTTTTTAGAGCTCCAGG
>SVDR01000082.1:1971-8227 GCA_015057755.1 Lachnoclostridium sp. | reverse complement strand
ATGGGAATATCCACCGGAACCCGTTCATAAACTGTATAAAATACATAGTAAAGGACCCTGTCATGAGTTCTAAAACGAAAATTATCGTTCTCCGCATGAAGGAGATCATTTACACGGCGATCTTTGTAGGGTTCGCCCTTTTCCTGCTCCTTTTGTTATTATTCATGCTGCGCCCGGGGAAAAATGATTCTGCCGGAGGCGGAGAAACTGCCGCATCGCGCACAACAGGAGATGCTCCGTCTACCGAACAGCCGTCCGGTGATGCCCCCTCATCTGCATCTGTCAACGATACGGCCGCAAGTTACACCCCCGGTATTTACTCTGCAGCAATCACTTTAGGCAGCCAGTCTGCCAATGTGGAAGTAACCGTCGATGCCCACCAGATCACCTCCGTCACTCTCGTACCTTTAAGCGAGTCCGTGACCACCATGTATCCCCTGATGCATCCGGCCATGGAAGAATTGGCGGCGCAGATTTTAGAAAAACAGTCTTTGGAAGGATTGGAATATCCCGCAGGAGCCCAGTACACTTCCGTGACCTTGATGCAGGCCGTGGAGACTGCGGTGGAGAAAGCGAAAAAGCCGGATACCTAGTCACTAAAAAAATGACCAAAAGCCCTTTCACAAGCCTTTGGTCATTTTTACATTCTATTCATTTACATTTTCACCGGATATTTCGGTTCCCGTCCCTCAAGCACATCCACGATCTGCTCGGCACAGGCCCTTCCCACATAATAAAGCGCTTCATCGGTATTGGCACCCAGATGCGGAGTTGCCACAAAGTTTGGAAGTGCCAGCAGAGGATTCTCTTTCTCCGGGAAGTCTGTATGGAACACATCACAGGCCGCACCGCCCAGTTTTCCCGACTTCAATGCCTCATAAAGAGCTGCCTCGTCCATCAGCGGACCGCGGGACGCATTGAGGAAAACGGCCCCGTCTTTCATAGACGCAAACTGCTCCGCTCCCATCATGCCGCGGGTCTCTTCTGTCAGCGGAAGGCTGAGGCAAACCACATCTGCCTCTTCAAGCACCTGCTCCATTCGTTCTGCCCGCTTGCATCCGAAAGCGTTGGCACGTTCTTCCGTCAAGAACGGATCGTAAGCGATCACATTCATACCAAATCCCAGGCGCAGGATCTCAGCGGTTCTCGCGCCGATGGCACCAAAGCCGATCTGGCCAAGGGTTTTGCCGCGAAGCTCAAATCCGCGGAGAACACTCTGGGCTTCTTTCATTCGGCTATTCTCATCTAATGTCGGTGCAACATTCTCGATAAAATCTTTTGCCAGTACAATCCTTCTGTACACTGCAAGAAGCAGGCCCACATTCAGTTCCGCCACCGAGTTGGCATTGAGATGCGGTGCGTATACCACCTGAATCCCACGTTTCTTCGCTTCTTTTAAATCCACACCGTCGGTTCCGGTTCCGTGAACCGCGATCACCTTCAGATTCGGCATCCGGTCCATTTCATCCGCACCGATCGTTAATGCACGGTTGATCAGGGCATCCACCTCTCCGATCCTGGACCAGTCACCGACGATCTCACCGCGTTCCTCCAGAAAAGCTACTGCTTTCGGATGGATCGTTTCACACAAAAATACTTTCATACAATCACTCTATCTATACTTCCCAGGTATGGTCAAGGAAACCTTCACCGTAAACTTCCTTTGCCTCAGACACGATCAGGAACGCGGTCGGATCAATTCCATAAATGATCTTTTTCGCTTTATGGAACTGCTTCTTATCAACCACACAGATTAAAGTCTTGCCTTCACGTTTGGAGAATGCGCCTTCACTCTTATAGTACGTGCATCCGCGCTCCAGGAAATCCATCAGTTCGGTGGCGATCTCCTCTACCTGTGGAGACATTACCGTGATCATCGTACTCTTATTCGGACCATAGAGCATCAGTTCAATGATGAAAGAACCCAGATACATGTTGAGAAGTCCATAGAGACCTGCATCAATATTTCTGAAAACCAGAATGGATGTGCCAATGATCACAAAGTCTGTCATCATAACCGCTGTATTGGTCGGAAGATGCGGACGGAACTTCTGCAGAAGCTTTGCCATAATGTCGCCGCCGCCGGTTGTGGAACCGCGCATAAATACGACTGCAAGGCTGGCGCCTACAAGAACCGCACCTGCGATACAGGAGATAATCTTATCACCGGTATAGATCGGAATATACGGTGTCACGATCGCGTCAAGAATGAAGGAAATGATCGCAACCGTTTTAAAAGTCTTTAAGGTCATTGATTTTCCAAGCCAGATCCAGGATGCGATCAAAAGCGGCACGTTGATCATAAAGTTTAACGTACCAAGCGGCAGACCGGTTAATCGGTTCATAATGATCGCCAGACCGGTGGCTCCGCCAGGCGCGATATCAATACTGTTAATGAAACAGTGAAGACCGATCGCCTGCAAAAAACCTGCGATAATATCAAACAGAAGATCCAAGGACAATTCTTTCATTTTTATCTTTTTTTCCATAAAATTCCCCTCTCTTATTAAGTTTCCCTAACTTTCAGTATAACAAATTCCAAATTTTTCGTCAATCAAACGCTCTCCAAAAAATAAGGGCGGATAACATCCTTCAATCAGATATCATCCGCCCTTTTCTTCAAAGAACTCTTTTTATTTCTTGGAATCTACATATTTCTTAATATTGGAAGCATTTACAAATTTCTGAATGGAACCGTCTTTTACGATCACAAGTGTCGGCGCCTGCATAATTCCGTATGCATCGGTCAGTGCCGGATTTTCCTCCGCATCCACGACCTGGTACGCCTCATCCTTTAAGAACTGTTTTGCGATCTTACAGTTCGGACATGTCTTTGTTGTGAAAAGGAAGACACCGTCTCCGCCTGCTGCCGGAACAGCGGATTCCTGTTTCGCTGCATGCTCTGCTTTCATACTGCTCTTTGCTTCATTGATCGCCTCAAGAATTGTCTTGGACGCATCCGGATTTCTCTTCAGGACAGAGTGTTTAATATCGTAAACCTTTCTCTCCTTGTACTCCTGAGTCTTACCGTCATTCCAGTTCTGAACCGGACGGTAGTAACCGGTAATACGGCTGTAAACTTCTGCCTTCTGACCGCAGATCGGACATGTGTAATGTTCACCGATCAGATAACCGTGCTCCTTACAGATGGAGTAAGTCGGGGACAGAGTATAGTACGGAAGTTTATAGTTCTCTGCAATGGTGCGAACCAGTTTCGCAGCAGCTTTCCAATCCGGAAGTTTCTCACCGAGGAATGCATGGAATACAGTACCGGATGTGTAGAGAGTATGTAACTCATCCTGAAGATCCAGTGCATCAAATACATCGGCTGTAAAGGATACCGGAAGGTGGGAGCTGTTTGTGTAGTACGGAGTGCCGTCAGCCTCACCTGCAGTAATGATATCCGGATATTTTTCCTTGTCATGCTTTGCAAGACGGTAAGTGGTGGACTCAGCCGGAGTTGCTTCCAGGTTATAGAGATCGCCGTACTCTTCCTGGTAGCTAACCAGACGTTCACGCATATGATTCAGTACATCTTTTGTGAACTGAAGCGCCTTTTCGTTTGTAATATCCTGACGGATCCACTTCGCATTTAAACATGCCTCGTTCATACCGATGAGACCAATTGTAGAGAAGTGGTTGTTGAATGTGCCAAGATACTGCTTTGTATACGGATAGAGACCGCTGTCTAAAAGCTTTGTGATAACTTCACGTTTGATCTTTAAGGAGCGGGCGGAAATATCCATCATCTTGTCCAGTCTTGCATAGAAGTCCTGCTCATCCTTTGCAAGATAAGCGATTCTCGGGATGTTGATCGTTACAACACCTACAGAACCTGTGCTCTCGCCGGAACCGAAGAAACCGCCGGTTTTCTTTCTCAGCTCACGAAGGTCGAGACGCAGACGGCAGCACATACTGCGGACATCGCTCGGCTGCATATCACTGTTAATATAGTTGGAGAAATACGGAGTACCGTATTTGGATGTCATTTCAAATAAGAGACGGTTGTTCTCTGTGTCGGACCAGTCAAAGTCTCTTGTAATGGAATAAGTCGGGATCGGATACTGGAATCCGCGACCGTTGGCATCACCTTCAACCATTGTCTCGATGAACGCCTTATTGATCATATCCATTTCTTTCTTACAGTCGCCGTAGGTGAAATCCATATTCTTTCCGCCTACGATCGCCGGCATATGCATCATATCATCCGGAACGGTCCAGTCCAGAGTGATATTGGAGAACGGAGCCTGTGTACCCCAGCGGCTCGGAGTATTAACGCCGTAGATAAATGCCTCGATACATTTCTTAACTGCCGGATAATCCAGGTTGTCCACCTTAACGAACGGAGCCAGGTATGTATCAAACGAAGAGAACGCCTGCGCACCGGCCCACTCATTCTGCATAATACCAAGGAAGTTTACCATCTGGTTGCAGAGTACGGAAAGGTGTTTCGCCGGAGAAGAAGTGATCTTGCCCGGGATACCGCCGAGACCGTCCTGGATCAGCTGTTTTAAGGACCATCCTGCACAGTAACCTGTTAACATAGACAGGTCGTGAAGATGGATCGCAGCGCTTCTGTGGGCTTCCGCGATCTCTGTATCATAGATCTCAGACAGCCAGTAGTTGGCAGTGATCGCACCGGAGTTGCTTAAGATCAGACCGCCGACAGAATAAGTAACGGTGGAGTTCTCTTTTACACGCCAGTCTTCTACTTTAACGTAGCTGTTTACAACGTCCTTGTAGTCAAGGATCGTATTTTTCATATTACGGATTCTCTCACGCTGCTTTCTATACAAGATATAGGCCTTTGCAACGTCTGTGTATCCTGTTTCCTCCAGAACATGCTCCGCACTGTCCTGAATCTCCTCTACAGAAATCTTACCGTCCTTCATCTTTGCCTGGAAATCTGCGGTAACACGCAGAGAAAGAAGCTGAAGGATCTCTTCTGTATAGTCTTTATTTGTAGCTCTGAAAGCTTTTTTGATCGCCTCTGTGATCTTGCTCAGATTAAACTCAGCAATTTCGCCATCACGCTTAATAACCTGAATCATGCTTTACCCCTCTTTCTAAAACACACAACACGTGGTAGAGCCTATTATAGCAAAGGACACCAAAAAACACAATATCTAGTTTTACCTTTTTTTAGCAAACCAGATATTGTGCATTTTTGCATGTATTATCTAAATATTCAAATAATATACAACTATTTACAGATTATCGCGCTTCACAAACGCATAGAAGTCCTGTTCTGCCTGAACATTGGCACTAGATACGGTACCAACGGTCGCTGCATAAAATGCAAACTCTTCCACACCGTCCAGTTCAAATACACGGTCAACCAGAGAAGAATTCAGAGCGCCGATCGCACAGGTTCCCAGATCAGCAGCTGTACATGCCAGATACAGGTTCTCCGTAATATGACCCGCATCGATCAGAGCCACGCGGTGTGCATGGATACCGTAGCGCCATTCTGCACGGTATGCAACCATGCTGTAGTAGAATACCACATTGGATTTTGCAGCCCATTTCTGGCCATTCAGAGTCTCGTTGATAATCTCGCGGAACTCTTTGCCTTCTGCCGCTTCAATCTCAGCCTTTGTGTGCAGCATCTCAATGCGGTGCTCCATCGGCAGATAGTGGTAGGAACCGTCTTCCAGACCTTCCACATTCTGGATCAGCATATAGCATTCGAATTCATGACGGGCGCCGCCGCACGGAACTGTACGAAGTGTCGCATACTTTCTGCCGCGGATATCCTTCACGCCCTGTGTTGCCCATAATAAGAATGCAAGCTCCAGTAAGCTCATCTTCTCCTGGGTATATACACGCTGGCTCTTACGGTTTCCGATCACCGCTAAAATATCGTTTGTCAGTTTCAGATCCTCAAAATTTTTCGGGAGCTCAATGCTGTTTTCGCGCATCGGAGCCTTTACTAACGGCGGCTGCGGCAGCTTCTTCTGCTGGTCGGATACAAAATCCTCCTCGCCCGGCTGCTGCCAGCGTGCAACAAAGTGACGTCCTGCTTCAATCCTCGCTTTAATTGCTTCTTCTGTCATGATAATACTTCCTTTCTGCCGTCCCCGGCACTTATGCTTTGTATATTGCTTACCGGTAAAACTCCTCAAACAGTTCTGCCGGCACATAAGCCTTAACCAGAATGCCTTCATCGGTATATTCCTCAGAAAGCAGCTGACCGTTCTTGCGGATCTTCTGGATCAGTCCCGCCTCACTGTAGGCAAAGATCTTTTCCAGATAA
>SVDR01000082.1:0-1871 GCA_015057755.1 Lachnoclostridium sp. | reverse complement strand
TTCTGCCGGCACATAAGCCTTAACCAGAATGCCTTCATCGGTATATTCCTCAGAAAGCAGCTGACCGTTCTTGCGGATCTTCTGGATCAGTCCCGCCTCACTGTAGGCAAAGATCTTTTCCAGATAAACACGGCGGTTTCTTAAGATCGTCTCCAGAGTCTCCAGAAGGGAATCCAGACCTTCACCGGTCTTTGCGGAGATCTTTACGCGGTAATCCGCATGCGGGTCTCTGCACATCGGATCTGCAGTCTCTTTATCGATCTTATTGAATACCGTAACAATTTCTTTTCCCTTTACTTCCAGCTGACGCAGGGTCTCATAAACCACATACATCTGCATATCCATCTGCGGATTGGAACAATCCACCACATGAAGGATCACATCGCTGTACTTCGCTTCTTCCAGCGTACTCTTGAACGCCTCGATCAGATGGTGCGGGAGCTTGCGGATAAATCCAACCGTATCGGTCAGAAGAACCTTCTCGCCGCCCGGCAATGTCAGTGCTCTTGTGGTCGGGTCCAGGGTCGCGAACAGTTTGTCCTCCGCCAGGATACCGGCCTGGGTCAGTTTATTTAACAGGGTGGATTTTCCCGCGTTGGTATAACCAACGATCGCCACGGACATGGTGCTGCCCTTTTCACGCTGTTTTCTCTGCACCTCACGGTGGCGTTTTACATCCTCCAGCTCTGCTTTCAGAACACTGATGCGGTCGTGGATCAAACGACGGTCGATCTCAAGCTTTTTCTCACCCGGACCTCTGGTGCCGATACCGCCGCCCAGTCGGGACAGGGAATTACGCATACCAACCAGACGAACCGCACGGTATTTTAACTGGGCCAGCTCAACCTGGATCTTGCCTTCTCTTGTACGGGCTCTTCCTGCGAAAATATCCAGGATGACCATGGTACGGTCCATAACTTTGGTCTGGAGTGCATCTTCCAGGTTTTTCAGCTGTGCCGGTGAAAGTTCATCGTCACATACCACGCCGGACGCCTCGCGCTCCCAGATCATTTCACGGATCTCTTCGATCTTGCCTTTTCCCACATAGGTTCCCGGATGGATCTTTTCACGGTTCTGAATCACTGTACCCACGGTAACCGCACCGGCTGTCGCCACCAGTTCCTCCAGTTCTTCCACAGAATGGATCGTATCATCGTTATCATCGGTGCTCACTGCCACCAGAATAACACGTTCCTCCTGCTCTTTTAACTCAATCATTTCTGCCATAAACTACAAATTCCTCAATGTTTTCTATTTATCTTGTCCGCAGGAACGCAATTTCATGCTCCGCCTTCGCATCGCTGCCGTATTCTGCCACATATGCCTCAAACATAGACAGCGCCTTCTGCCAGTTGCCCAGATATTCATAGCAGACTGCCTCGTTGAACTTCAGCTGTTTCTCTGCCAGTCCATCCTCCAGCTGCAGACCCTTTTCTGCCAGTCCAAGCGCAGTCTCATAATCGCCGGCTTCCATCGCGTCCATCATCAAACGATTGTAAATATCCGTGGTCGCACATCCTGCCGCGATCAGCTCGTCGTAAAGCACATTGGCACCGGTCTTGTCGCCGGCATCAAACATCGCGTTGCCGATGGCCATCACAGCCTCCACATAGCCCACAGACATGGTTTCTGCATCCGTCTCCATATCCAGAGCCTTTCCCTCTTCCAAAAGCTCCTGCGCCTCCGTCAGGCTTCCTGCCTTTGCAAGGGACATGGCGCCAAAATAGCAGTACTCGGTGCGCGCTTCATCCACCTGATTTAAAATATCGTATGTATACGCCGCTGCCGCGTAATCGCCCAGTTTGTACTCAGCCTCCGCACGGTATTTGAGAATATCCAGCTCAAATTCCGTCACCGATTTGGCCTCCGCC